>JAFYTT010000415.1 GCA_017558715.1 Clostridia bacterium
AATCGCAAAAGACTACCCCGATGCCGCACCGATGATCATCGGAGAAGACGTCAGCTTCTATACAAAATCGGTGGAAGCGGGTGACATGATGACGCATTTCGAGATCGACAACGCACTGATTTCCGAAACTGCAACCTTCGCAGAATGGCTCGTCGATTTTCCGAACCGTCCGAACATCTACGTCGACAACCGCTGTGAAATCGACAATCACCTTGTCGCAAAAAACCAGGTCATCACCAATCCGAACGCAAAAGATAAGAACCTTCCCTCCGCAATGATTATCCGCGACTCGTTCTCCTTCAACGCGTTTGCCTATCTCAATCAGACATTCTCAAAGATTCATTGGAATTACACATGGGACTATCAGTTCAAGAAGGTCGATATCAAAAAGGCCGATGTCGACTATCTGATTTATCTCGTTTCGGAAAAGAGTCTTGGAAATATTCTTTACTGATAAAACACTGACCGCCGACGATGGATGTTTTCTCCATGTCGGCGGTCATTTTATGCGTTTATCGTTTTTCAGCCATTCGCAGTGCCATAAACAGTGCATGTGTCGATGCACGACGGCGGACGTACTCTCTTGCCTCGAGCGGTGCACGGCGTCCGGGAGACAGCTCCAGACGTTCCACAGCCGTCGTCTTTCCGTCGGTGCAGGCGATATAGACCGTTCCCGCAGGTATAGTGACGGATTCTCCGTTCTTTGTTACGACCGCATCATCGACACCCGCAACACCGGTGATACCGATACCGATATCTGCTCCGACGGTCATTCGGCATCCGAGAGCCATTTCCTTCGCCACCTCGGCAGAATAGACGGAATGGGTCTGCAGGGTTTCTGCTTTGACCCCAACCATTTTCTTTTTCGTTTCCTCGGAATAGGTGACAAACGAACCCGACAGCACCTCGGACGCACCGGGAATATCGGTAATCCGCTTGGCAACATATCCGCCGGTACAGGATTCCGCACAGGAGATCGTCAGATGCTGTCCGCGGAGCGTTTTGACCAGTGCTTCCTGAACAGACTCGCAGTCAATGCCCCAAATATAATCGTTGAGAACACCGGGACGGTACGGCTCACAGGAAATAAAGCGGATTTCCTCTGCCACCCGACGACAGAGCGCCCGACATTCTTCCTCGGTTTTCCCGCGGGACGTCAGACGAAGGCGTACCTCGCCCTCTCCGCAATACGGCGCGACGGTGGGATTTCTTCCGTTTTCCATATAATCGGAAAGCACACGGTCCACCGCGGCCTCTCCGATGCCATACATCCCGATATTCAGCGAATAAAACAGCTCTTCGGTCGCAGTAGAAAGATACGGACGTACACGCTCGGTGTACAGCGGTTCCAGCTCACGGGGCGGTCCCGGAAGCAGAATCATCGTTTTCTCGCCGTCTTCGGTCTGTGCGGTCATCGCAAAACCAGGTGCCGTTCCGTAGTCGTTGTCGAAAACAACCGCATCGGCAGGCAGCATCGCCTGCTTTTTCTGATTCTCGGTTTCCGGCAGATTTCGTTTTTGCAGAACCGCCCGGATTCTTGCATAGGACGGCTCATGCAGGACGAGTGTTTTTCCCATCACAGCGGCGGCGGTTTCCTTTGTCAGATCATCCGCCGTCGGACCAAGTCCTCCTGTCAGGAAAATCAGATCAGAACGGGAAAGCGCCGTTTTCAAGGTTGCCTGCAGCCGTGCGGGATTGTCGCCGACGACAGATTGATAATAGCACGGAATTCCGAGTGCGGCAAGCTCTCGCGCAAGAAACGCCGCATCGGTGTTGATGATATCGCCGAGCAAAAGCTCTGTGCCGACAGAAATGATTTCAGATGCTGTATACTTCATCGAAAAACTCCTTAATTGGCTGTATAATCGGTATCGATTTTGATTACGGTACGGAAGCGGGGATCCAGCGCTCCGATGCGGCGGCGGATTTCCTCAACAGCACGGACACTGTCCTCCGCTGTCAGCGAAAACGGTACCAGCAGGTCAAAAATCAAATTGATGCGGTTTTCGCCGTCGGTAATGCGGAAATCGTGCATCGACAGCGCAGGATTGACCGCGGCAATGATCTCATTGACAGACTGCCGCAGTCCGTCGACAAAGTCATTTCCTACGGTGATCGGGTCGGTGTGAATGACGGCGGTAATACCGAGTTCGCGGAACATGCGGACCTCGAGTGCGTCTACCACCTCATGTGCATGACGGATGTCGGCAGTATCGGGAATCTCCGCATGAACGGATGCAAATTTTCTGCCCGGTCCGTAGTCATGAACGAGCAGATCGTGATAACCGATGATACCGTCGCCGGACATCAGAATTTCGGCAAGCGCATCGGTTGTCTCCTTATCGGCAGGCGCACCGAGCAGAAGATCGACCGTCTCTCTGGCAATGCCCCAGCCGCATTTCAGAATCATCAGCGATACCAGCATACCCATAATCGCATCAAGCGGAATCCTGATGGGAAGCAGCATACCGACCACCGCAGAAAGAATGACAACGGACGATGACAGCGCATCTCCGAGACTGTCAGCGGCGGCGGCACGGAGCACTGCGGCATCCGTCAGGGATGCGATATAGCGGTTATACGACCACATCCAGAGCTTTACCAAGACCGATGCACCGAGCAAAATCAGCGCAATCGGTGAAAAGGTCGGTGATGCCGCAGAAAACAGACCGGAAAACGATGATCGCAGAAGCTCCACACCGACAAACAGAATTAGAAACGAAACGATCAGCGACGCGATGTATTCCAACCGTCCGTGTCCCCACGGGTGCTCGGCATCGGGCTTTTGTCCTGCCAGCCGTGCACTGATGGCGGCAACGAGCGAAGAACCGGCATCGGACAGATTGTTGAATGCATCGGAGGTAATGGCAACAGAGCCTGCAAGCATACCGATCACCAGCTTCAACGCAAACAAAAAGAGATTGCAGAGAATACCGAGAACTCCCGCAAAAAATGTCAGCTGTGTGCGCGTCTCCATCCCATCACCATGCGCGCGGCGATAAACAAATCGGGATAACAGAAAACGGATCATAAAGTTCCTTTCTTATAGCAGAACACCCTACCGCGTTAGTCGCGGCAGGGCAATCCATTCAAATCAAATCGTAAAAGTGTCGATGGAAACAGTCGTCTGCTCGCCGGTTTCCATATTTTTCAGCTGTGCCTCGCCTGCGGCAAGCTCATTGTCACCGAGAATCAGCGTATAGCGTGCACCGATCTTGTCTGCATACTTCATCTGTGCCTTCAGAGAACGACCGACAATGTCGGATTCCGCCCACTTGCCCTCGGCACGGAAACGGGTAATGATCTCAAACGCCTTGAGCGCGGCTTCATTGCCCATGGATGCGACATACAGAAGCGGCTTTTCGGTATTTTCGATGATGACGCCGGACTTTTCCATCGCGTCAATGAGACGGTTGATACCGGCAGCAAAACCGATACCGGACAGTGCGGGACCGCCAAGCTCCTTGACCAGACCGTCATAACGGCCGCCGCCGCAGATGGTGGACTGTGCCGCGCCTGTAATCGGAGCGATAAATTCAAAAACGGTCTTCGTATAGTAGTCAAGACCTCTGACAACGCGAGAGTCGACAACATACGGAATCTTCAGAGAATCGAGCGCCTTGGTCAGCGTATCCATATGATCGGCACAGCCTTCACACAGATGATCGATCGTACGCGGTGCGCCGTCTGCAATCTTGGAGCAGATCGGGGACTTGCAGTCGAGAATACGAAGCGGATTCTTTTCCAGACGTTCACGGCAGGTGTCACAGAGCTCTTCCTTGTGGCTGTTGAAGTATTCCTTCAGCGCCGCGTGGTACTTCGGACGGCATTCGGGACAGCCGATGGAGTTGACATGCAGATCAACGCCCTTGATGCCGAGTGTGCTGATAACTTCATGTGCAAGAGCAATGACATTGGCATCCGCCAAAGCGGTATCCGCGCCGAACATTTCAACACCGTACTGGAAGAATTCGCGGAAGCGTCCTGCCTGCGGCTTTTCGTAGCGGAAGCAGTTGATGATATAGCAAAGCTTCAGCGGCATCGCATCGGAGCATTTGCCGTTTTCGATGATGGAACGGACGATACAAGCCGTACCCTCGGGACGGAGCGCATAACGTGCTTCGCCGTTGCCCTTGGATTCGAGCGCATACATTTCCTTCTGCACAACGTCAGTCGTATCGCCGACACCGCGCTGGAACAGGTCGATGTTTTCAAAGGTCGGGAAACGGATTTCGCCGAAGCCGTACTTTGCGGAAATTTCTCTCGCTGTCTTTTCGATATACTGCCAGGCCGCGACCTTATCGGGCAGGATGTCCATTGTGCCGCGGGGCTTCTGAATGTTGGTTGCCATTGGGTGATTGTCTCCTTTAAGTTAATTTCATCATGCGGACATCGCGTCCGGTAAATTGCAGAACCTGATACTGCCCGCACAGGCGGGAGAAAATACGCTGGGAATACCGTTTTTCGATTTCGTTCAGCGTCAGATTGGTATTGATGATACAGGATTTTCCTGCATTCTGACGGGTATTGATGAGATTATACAGACACGCTGCGGTAAACTGATTGGAAAGCTCCGCACCAAGATCATCGATGATCAGAAGATCACATTCAAAATAACGGTCCGTCTTTTTCTCGTCCATCCCGGTATTGTATGTACGATTGAACCGCTCATCCTCAAAGTCGCCGAACAGATTCTGCGCTGTTTCGTACAGAACATCAAAACCGCGGTCGATCAGCCGTTTTGCGATTGCCGAGGATAAATGTGTTTTTCCAAGACCGGTCTGACCGAAAAACAGCATATTCTGTGATTTCTGATCGGAGTACAGTTCAACATACCGAAGTGCCGTATCCAGAACCTGCTTCATTCTTTGCTTGTCGGCAGGATCCTGATAATACTGCAGGGAAAAATTTTCAAAGGTCTGTTTCTCCATCAGCGCACCGATGCCCGAGGATTCATATCCTGCCAGAACGAGTGCGCGGCGCATACAGGTACAAAGCGTCTTGCCCTGATCCACAAAACCGGTGTCCTGACAATTCTCACACTCATAGTTCAGATCAAGGTAATTCGCGGGATAACCGACCATCGTCAGGATATCGGCGCGGTTTGACAGCAATTCTTTGTTATCCTTCCGGATCTGCGCCATGCGTTCATCCAGCGCGTCCCGACCGCTCATTGCCGCCTGAAAAACCCGAAGCCCCGTCTGTGCCAGCGCTTCATTGATCTGCGCGATTTCGGGACACTTCGCCTCTACTTCGCGCATACGCATCCGCTGTGTTTCACCTGCCGCAAGATGCTTTGCGGTAAATTCCTGCTTGATGCGTTTGTAATTTTCACGGTTGAACATCTGCGAGACCTCCTTTCGGTACGGTTTTAATTGTTGTCTTCAAAACTGCGATTCATCGCAAGTTCAATAAAGGTATCAACATCATAGCTTGCCGATGACTGCGACTGCGCACTCGAATCCTTTTGTCCGGCAGAGGCGCTTTTCTTCTTTTCAAACGCAGCCTCTGCGGCATCCACCGCTTCCGTTGTACGGATTCCGTTTTCATTCCAGCCGGAGAGAATCTTATTGATATAGGACATCCGCGGCGTGTCGATGTTTTTCACCGTGATCTCATATGCGCGGGTAATCACATCCATCGGCATCGCATAGGTATTCGTCCATGCTTCGATGTATTCTTTTTCCTTTGCGGTCAGTGCGCGTTCTCCAAGACCGAGCAGACGGCGGATCTGATATTCCATTTCTCTGCACCGCTCTCTCGCCGCAATATGTGCCTCCAGCGCCTGGGCGGAGCGGATGCCGTCGTCATAGAGCCCCAGTCCTGTCCGCACCACATAAGAAACCGCAGTCTTGCCAAGCGTATTTTTGCAGTACATAAACAGAAGAAGCAGATATTCGCAGTCCAGGGCATAGCTGTCATACAGCGCCACCAGCTGGCGTGTTTCATGCTCGGAAAACAATTTTCCGGCAATCCGCGCACACTCATCAAGCGTATCCCGCAAACCGTCCGTCTCTGACAGGATTCTGGAATATTCCTCCGTCGGATAAGTCGGCAGAGACGCACGCACCGGCTTCTTTTCCGTCGGCACTTCCGTATCTGTCGTTTTTTCGACAGGCGTTTCTGTCTGCGCAGGTTCGGTCACAACTGCAGCGGTATCGACTGCAGCAGGCGGCGCATCCTTGGCTTCTGCCAGAACACCGCAGTCCAGCCAGTAGGCAATCGCGTTTTTCACCAGTGCCGCCGGCAGCCTGCATTGCTCGGAAACAGCGGTATACAGCGTATCGGTGTCCGCAAGCAGCGAAGGGGTAGCACAGACGGCGATCAGCACATACAGATACGATGCATCCGGCGGCATATACTCCGAAAACACCGATCCGGGCAGAACAATGACGCCTGTACCGTACATCAGATTCAATTTCATGTTTCGTTCAATTGCTCGTTGTTGTTGATTTCATACATCAGGCGCATCAGGGAATCGCCCATGTGGACATTCTCTACCATAATGCCGTGAACCTTCAAATCCAGTTCCGTACTGGTGAAATTCCAAAGACCCTTGATGCCGATATTGGCAATGGTCTGCGCGGTTTCCTGCGCAAATTCCTTCGGAACGGTGAGAATGGCGATATCGATCGGACGCTTCTTTGCAAACGCAGGAAGCTCCGCCATATCCATGACACGGTAATCGGCGATTTTCTTTCCGATGATCGCAGGCGCGACATCGAAAATACCGATCAGATTCATATTGCGGTGTTCAAACATATTGGAACCGGCAATGGCGTGTCCCAAATTGCCCGCACCGATAATCACCGCGTTGAAGTTGGAAGAAACGCCGAGAATATCGCTGATCTTTCCGTACAGATACTTGACATTATAACCGTACCCCTGCTGACCGAAGCCGCCGAAGCAGTTCAGGTCCTGACGGATCTGGGATGCCGTAACATTCATCATTTCCGACAGCTCGGAGGAAGAAATTCTGAGAATATCATGATGCAGAAGCTCGCGCAGATAACGGAAATACCGCGGCAGACGCTTGATGACAGCGGGAGAAACGGCAGAATAATCGTTTCCGCGCTTATAGGTACGGGATGCACGGGTTTTTACGGTTTCCTCCGCCTGTTCTGACTGCATATCTGTTGCTTGTTTACTTTCCTTTGCGGATTCAGAATTCGACAAATTCGTTACCCTCTTTATCTTTACTTATTTTTTGATATTTGCCATGACATATTCGGTGAATGCGTCACAGGTTGCACCGGTATCGCGTCCGGTCATCTTCAGAGCTGCATCCTCGAACATGCAGAAGTCAAGTGCTGCTTCCAGTGCATCGGCTTCACGCTGGTAACCGATGTGAGAGAGGAGCAGGACGGAAGCGCGGAGCATGGAGCAGGGATCGGCATAGATGTCACGACCCTCGGTGACCATACGCGGTGCGGAACCGTGGATGGCTTCGAACATGGCATAACGCTTACCGATATTGGCAGATCCAGCCGTACCGACACCGCCCTGGAATTCAGCAGCTTCGTCGGTAATGATATCGCCGTAGAGGTTCGGAAGCACGAAGACCTTAAAGTCGGTGCGGCGCTTTTCGTCGACGAGTTTTGCGGTCATGATGTCGATAAACCACTCGGTCGTACGGATCTCGGGATATTCCTTCGCCATTTCCTCGCAGATGCGCAGGAACTTACCGTCGGTCGTCTTGATGATGTTTGCCTTGGTAACGATGGAAACGTGATCCTTCTTGTTCTTTCTTGCATACTCATACGCCAGACGCGCGATACGTTCGGTACCTTCGGTCGTGGTGATGCAGAAGTCACATGCAACTTCGTCTGTGACATTGATACCCTGAGAACCGACTGCGTAAGAGCCTTCGGTATTTTCGCGGAAGAAGGTCCAGTCAATGCCCTTTTCGGGAACCTTGACGGGACGGACATTGGCAAACAGGTCGAGCTTCTTGCGCATCATAACGTTTGCGGATTCAATGTTCGGCCACGGATCACCGGCACGGGGCGTGGTGGTCGGACCCTTGAGGATGACGTGGCACTTGTAAAGTTCTTCCATGACGTCATCCGGAATTGCCTGATTGTGTGCGGCGCGGTTTTCGATGGTCAGACCCTCGATGTCGCGGAATTCGACCTTGCCGGCTGCAACCTCGTCCGCCAGCAGATATTCGAGAACACGTCTTGCGGATGCGGTGATACGCGGACCGATACCGTCACCGCCGCAGACACCGATGATGATCTTATCGAGTGCGGCATAGTCGATGAAGTCCTTGGATGCGCAGATCTTTTCATTGCGTTCCAGCTGACCGCGCAGCATTTCTTCAAACTTGGCAACGGCAGCCTTGATGTTTTCGTCATAATTTCTGTTCATGATAACGATTCTCCTCTATGGATAAATGTTGATAATGGAGCAGCCTGCATGTGGAAAACAATAGATTTTCCACAATATGCACAGACTTTTCCACAGGTTTTTCATAAGAAAAAGCGGCAATTTCGCACGGATTTCCCGGTTTTTCCACACAAAAGCGGGATGTTACAGACGTTTTCGTCAGCTTGTGGACAACTGATTCAAAGTGTTGCGCGAGCATTCAGTGACGTATCACCGCGCACACCGGCTTCAAATTCAAAATAGGCCTGCGCCGCGATCATCGCACCGTTGTCACCGCACAGCTTCTTTTCCGGCAGATACAGACGGATGTTGGTATGCTTTTTGCAGTAATCGTCCAGGGCATTTCGGATATGAGAATTTGCCGCAACACCGCCGGCTATCACAAGCTTGGTCTCACCGGTACGGCGCAGCGCCATATCCAGCTTTTTAACGACCGAGGATACGACCGCCTGCGTAAAGGAAGCGGCAACATCGGCACGGTTATAGGGGATATCCTTCTGGGAAAGCGTATTGAGATGGTTGATGACCGCGGTTTTCAGTCCCGAGAACGAGAAATCCAGCGTATCATCGGCAATGGCGGCGGAAGGAAGCTTCAGATACGAAGCGTCGCCTTCATAGGCAATGCGGTCCATTTCCGCGCCGCCCGGATACGGCATGCCCATCACACGCGCGACTTTGTCAAACGCTTCGCCGATGGCATCGTCACGGGTACGGCCGATTGTTTCAAATTCGGTATAGGACTTGACATGGACGATCGAGGTATGACCGCCCGACGCGACCAGCGCCAGAAACGGCGGCTTCAGATCGGGATGTGTAAAGTAATTCGCCGCAATGTGTCCCCAGATATGGCAGACAGGTACCAGCGGGATCTTGTTGGCAAATGCCAGCGATTTTGCAAAATTGACGCCGACCAGCAGTGCACCGATCAGACCGGGAAATGCGGTCACACCGACAGCCCCGACATCGGAAAGCGTAATGCCCGCCTCAGACAGCGCTTCATACGTCAGTGAGGATACCGCCTCAGCATGTGCACGGCTTGCGATTTCGGGCACAACGCCGCCGTATACCGTGTGCAGAGGGATCTGCGATGCGATACGGTTGGATAAAATTTGCAGCTGCGGAACCCCGTTTTCGTCCTTTTCCGCACGGATGACAGAAGACGAGGTCTCGTCGCAGGAGGATTCAATGGCTAAAATATACATCGTTTCTTTTTCTTCTTTATGATAAGGAAAGCGTCATCAGAACGGCGTTTTCCGTCGGATTTTTATAGTAATTTTTACGGATGCCGTCCACGGCAAATCCAAAGCGTTCGTAAAGCGCAATGGCAGGTGCATTGGAGGCTCTGACCTCCAGATGCAGAGAAGACGAACCGTGTTCCCTTGCGAATGCTGTCAGTGCTTGCAGAACAGCTGCTGCGGCACCGCGCCGTCGGTAATCGGGATGCGTGGCAATGTTGGTAATATCCGCATCGTCGCCGAACAAATATACACCGCCGTATGCGATGACCTGACCGTCGAGCTCCGCACAGAACAGTTTTGCGTATGGAGAGTGCAGAGTATCAGACAGTGCTTTCTCACTCCAGGGAATTGAAAAACACAGAGTTTCCAGCACAGCAACAGCAGGGATATCTGCGTCCTCTGCCGCACGGACAACAACGGAATCAGTCAGCATAACCGATGACTTCCTTGAAACGGGCAACCAGTTCTGCCGGTGTCATCTTTCTGCCGGAGATCGATTCGCCGAGTTCAAACAGATACGGACCTTCGTATCCCGCTTCTTCCATCATCTGATAAAATTCCCGCCAATCGATCTTGCCGTCACCGGGTACCCAATGGCGCTCGTCGACAAAATCGTAGTCGGAAAGATGCGTCGTGATGATGCGGCTACCTGCCCAATGGATAAAGTCCGAATGAGACTCACGGAGCAGATGGTTGACATCAAAGTTGATAAAGGAAACCTCACCGTCGGTAAAGTCCATGCACTCTTCGGAGCAGTTGCCCATGCAGGTACGCGGCAGCACTTCCACGGTGATCTTCATACCGCGTTCAGCCGCATAATCGCCGAGCATCTTGTAAAGATACTTGCCGCGCTCCATGCGGGCTTCTCTCTGATCCTGCGGAAACGGCTCGGTTGATGCATGGGTTGTGATGACCTTAGCACCCCAGCGCGCACCGGCATCGATGAGTGTTTTGTATCGGTATTCGATATCCGCAAAATGTTCGGGATCGGGATCGGTTAAGTCAAACGGACGTCCGAACGGGATGTGGATAGACCAGATATTGAGCCCTGCACGGGTAATATCTGCCGCCAGCGGCTCTCCCTTTTCCAGATATTCATCGAGCGGACAGTTCATCGAAATTTCAATATCGGTAATGCCTGCCGCCTTGACGGATTCCCACTCTGCGGGCGTTTTTTCTTTGAAATAACAGGTAGATAAACCGAGTCTGAGCATAGCTTTGACCTCCGATTGGTATAGCAGTTGTTATTCTTCCGCCGTGAACTGATCAATACGGAAAAAGAGTCCCTTTTTCTCCGCATAATAGGTCACAGCCTTGATGATGCTGTCTTTATTTTGATTGAAGAGCATGACAGCAAGCTCGTTTTTGGTATCCTGCGGGAGGAAATCAACCATCCCCGCGGCAATGGACGGCGGCATTTTCGCAATCTGAGCAAGCATTTTAGAAGCTTCGCTGTCGCCCTCCGCAAGCTTTCCCTGCAGAAGCGGCAGTGCGAATTTCACGACAGAAGCGTAATCGATATCCGCCAGTTCAAGTGTTATTTTCATGTAGTTATCCTTTTTGTTTGCTGTTACTGGTCGCCAAAGCCGATCTCAACACCGTCATCTCCCGGGACAACCTCATAAATGCCCTCAGTCGGATACGTATCCTCGGTGTCATCGTAAATCCATCCGAAGAACAGATCATACGGAACCTCGACGCATTTTTTGGTACCGCGATCGTAGAGGAAGTAATCGCCTTCCTCGCCCTCTCCGCGCATGATGAACAGCACGCTGTAATAAAGACCTTCATAGTCTGCGGAGTGGAACTTCAGATGATAGGTCATCTGTCCGTCCTCGGGCAGATCGACCGCCTCACCCTGTGTGAGCTGATTGACAGCCTCGGTTACCACCGCTGCGTCATCGATGGTATTCAGACATACCGTCGTTTGTGATGCGGTACAGACAAAGATTTCATTGCAGTTCATATCGGAAAATTCGGGGAGCGGCTTGTCTGCGGCATACAAAAGACCGCCAATACCGGAATATGCTTCGGTAAGAAGCTCCTTGGGGTTCCAACCCTTGACCGTGTAAAGGATCACGTCCTCCCAATCGGCATATGGTTCGGTAATCGTCGCAGGCTCATACGAGATCGATGCAAAGCGGTAGTCAAGACCGAGGTTGTCCTCCACCAGAGCATCACGCGCCGCATCATAGGTCAGATGAACATCGACACGAATCTTTTCCTTGCACGCGGCAAGAGAGACGGAACAGAGAATCAATGCCGCACAAAGAATGCGTTTCAGCAATTTTTTCATGAATCGGGGTACTCCTGTAAGTAATCAATAACCGAAGGTGCCTTCCAGACTGTCATCGTTTTCGATCCAGTCGGAAACCGAAATGGTACGGTATTCTGTTTTGGTATCGCGGATCACAACCGTTTCAATACCGGCATTGATGACCGTACGCTTGCACATGGCGCAGGAACAGGTTCCCGCAACAATGGAGCCGTCAACCGGGTCCGTACATGCCATATACAGCGTTGCGCCGAGCATCTGATCACGGGGGGCTGCGATAATCGCGTTTGCTTCCGCATGAATGGCACGGCAAAGCTCATACCGTTCTCCGCGCGGAATCGCAAGCTTTTCGCGGATACAGGTTCCAAGATCGACGCAGTTCTTTCTTCCACGCGGCGCACCGTTATAGCCGGTGGCAACGATGACATCGTTTTTGACAATGATGGCACCGTAGTGCTTGCGCAGACAGGTGGAGCGTTCGGAGACCGTTTCGGCGATATCAAGGTAGTAATTGGTTTTGGATACACGCTCTGGCATAATAGAATCCTCCTGTGATGATAAAAGTGGCGGATTGTTAAAAAACGGCGATGTGGAATTGTGGGTACAGAGATACCATTTTATTATATTATTATACATCATTTTCGGCTGAAAATCAAGGGATAGCGGACAATTTTATGTGAGCGGAGTATGAATTTTCACGAAAACAAAACGGAGCACCGCACAAAATATACGGCACTCCGTTCCGAAGAATAAGAAAGTGGATTGGCAATTTATTCGTTGAGGTAAATCCAGACACGCGACTGCATCAGCCCTGCAACCTCCTCCAGTGTTTTCGCACCGGCTTTGTATGCCGACAGTTCTTCTTCCAGAATGCCGGAAATGACGGTATTGTCAGCGGCAGAGGAAACCGTATCCTCCGTGCTCAGAAGCGCCAATAGACCGTCCTTGTCCTGTTCCGTCAGTACAACCTCGACGATGTCATCCGTGCCGCCGTATCGGACTGCACGTTCCCAATCGGACTCCCCGGCAGTATGAACCGGGAACATCGTGACCCCGGATACCACCGGCGTACTGTCCAAAACCGTATAGCACGGCGGCCAGTCCGCCGGGTCAGCGTAATAATAAAAATAAGAGGACTGATCAAGCAAAGCACGGAGCGCATCCGGCGTGGTCGGCAGAAATTTCCGTGTCAGCGTCGGTGCGGTCATCGCTTCCTCTGACAGGGCAAAAGACAGAAATTCCGCGGCACCGCCCTGCACATCGGAACCGGCGGTGATCGATGTCTGGTATAACGGCTTAATCCGGGCTCCGCCGGACCGTGTCGGAAGACCGCAATAGGACAGAACCTCACCGCCCAGCAGGAATTTCGCACTTGCAAGATGTGCGATATCCTTGATTTCCGCGGTCAGATACCGCAGCGTCCCCTCTGCCAGATGATCCCGCACACGCGGATCAGACAGATTCAGATTTGCAACATTGACATACTGCTGACTGTAATAACCAAGCTCTGTGTTGGTATACCGATCCGCAATCTGCTCCGTAAAGCGGATGAAATCGCAGAATTCCACAGAATCAAATGCGCATGTTCCGGATTCCGTATCATAAAAAGTACGGATGCCGCTCTCATAAACATAGGTCTCGGCATTGGGATCGGAGAACAGATACTGTCCCTCCTTCAGTTGTGCGGCGGCATCGCAGAGCGACTGCATCGTCAGGTATCCCTCTCCTTCCACGGGCGAGAGCAATGTTGTCACAGTCATACCGAGCGGAATATACGGGAGCATCCCATTGATCCGGCCGGATGCGTTGACACCGGGGAGAATCCGGTCACCGAAATACGGGTGCAGATCGACAAAAGCGCCTTTATCTGTCAGCGTTTCGTACATCAAAGCGGAAAGTCCGACGACAATGTCCGGCTCTGTCCCTGTCAGAAATTCCTCAAAAACAGAGTCCCGCATATGAAAAGAATCGGTTTTTCCCTCAATATACGGATATTTGTCATTGTAATCGAACATTTCAACATAGTATTTTGTATTGGTGCTGTTGAAATTGAACACGAGTGCGGCGAGATGTCCGTCATTGTCCGCAGTGGCCATGCCGAGCGAAATCACGCGCCGCGGCTCTCCGTTAAGAACAAGCGCAGACAGCTTCTGATGGGACGCACGGAAGGTCTGCGGATTGTTGGCAAACACAGCAAAGGTATCTTCATCAAAGATGCGAAGATCCATGAGATTGCTGTATTTGACAGCACCGGCAGACCAGTCCAGCACACGGCATCGTGCGCCATTTGTCAAGGCATAAATCCCGCTGACGTCGGCGATATACATCTTCCCGGCTGTATCAAAGTGCACCGATGCATCCAAAAATTCATCGGGCAGGTCGGGAACGGTATACGGTACAAAGACACCCCCTGTCAGATCAACGGTATACAGACTACGCACATAACCGCCGAGAAAGACGGTGCCATCCTCCGCAATATGCATTTTTCCATAGGCATCGCCCGGAAAATACAACGTTTTCTGCAGGTTCAGCGCAGTATCATAAACGGCAAAGCTGTTGGACTGCAGTACATAAATGCAGTCACCCATGATTCTGACAGCATTATCCGGAAGGTCGGTAAAGGATGCCGGCAGGTCGGTCTGCCGAAGCACCGCGCCGTCGCTGCCCAGATGCTGCAGTGCCACACCGATACCGTTGGTCGTCAGAAGGAAAAATTCCCCGTCTTCATTGCAGGTATAGGTCAACAGCTTATTCTCCTCCGGTATGAGAAAGGTCAGCTGCCGCAGACAGCTTCCATCGCTGTCAAAAATGCAAAACCCGTTGTCCGTCTCCAGATAATACTGTCCGCCGCGGACAAAGGAAGCCGTTCCGTTCCGCGTCAGCTGCATGCCGTTTTCCAGTTCATCAAGCCGATAAGAGGAAACCTCCGAAATGTATCGTGCATCGGAAACCTCCCGGTCAGCCAGAACAGCAGGTACTGTGCCGGTATTTCCGCCATGGGATTGCGTATCGTCAGAGACGGTGGTCTGATTACATGATAGCAAAAGCTGTCCGAGTACCAGTATCCATGCGGCAAACGCACCGAATTTTCCGAAATTGCGTTTCATGTCGGTTCATCTCCTTTTGTAGTATCAAAAGCATCCATTATTTTCAATTTCATTCTATTTCATTCTATCACAAATATCTTAATGATATGTGAATAAAATGTAAAAACAGCCGTAGAACACTGGTCACGTTCTGCGGCTGCATATTTCGTTGTAAATCAGATAACCTTACCTGCACCGATGCCTCTGACGCGAAGCACGATGCACGCGCCTTCACCGAATGCACCGTCCATCAGCGCACGGTAGCCTTCAACATCTTCGTTTCTGACATAAGCCTGCGTCGTACCTGCAAATCCGCCGCCGTGAACACGCCATGCACCGCCCTTATCGGCAAGATAATACTGTGCCAGAGCCAGTGCCAGCGACAGACCCTGCTCGGAGACGTTCTTTGTGGTATAGACATTCTGCAGATACTCAAAGGAGGAGTTGCCGGATGCGAGAACGCCGTCAAAGAATGCATCCAGATCGCCGTCACGGAGTGCTTCGGTCTGTGCCTTGACACGCTTGTTTTCGTTGATGAAGTGGAACGCACGGAGGATCGCACGGTCGCCGTACTTTTCGCGCAGTGCGGGAATTTCTGCAATCAGCTGCTCCAGACCGACTTCACGCAGAACGGGCTTGCCGAAGTGGGATGCTGCCGCCTTCATTTCCGCAGGAACGGATGCGTAGTCCTCGTTGAGGTCCGCATGGTTGCCGCCGGTGGAAACGATACAGAGGCTGTAACCGTGAGAGGTCAGGTCAAAGTCCATCTTCTCAATAACAGGCTTGGTCGGATCAGCAAAGTCGATTGCAACGAAGCCGCCGACTGCACATGCGACCTGATCCATCAGACCGCAGGGCTTGCCGAAGTACTTGTTTTCCGCAAACTGGGAAATCTTTGCGATTTCCGCATTGTCGATCTTACCGTCGTTGAAGAAGTAGTTGAGAATGTTGCCGACCATGTCTTCAAATGCTGCGGAGGAAGACAGACCGGAACCCTTCAGAACGGAGGAAGTGGTATACGCGTTGTAACCGCCGATGGCAAAGTCGTTGTTCTTAAAGCCCTTGCAGACGCCGGAAATGATTGCGCCGGAGGTGAAGAACTTTGCTTCGTCGATGGTTTCATCGGTGATGTCAATAACATCTTCCGGGAAGCCTTCGCTCTTGATACGGATGGTGTTCTCACCGTTCTTTGCAGCGACAGCGATGATGTCGAGGTTGATGGAAGCCGCGATGACACAGCCGTGGTTGTGGTCGGTGTGGTTGCCGGAAATTTCAGAACGGCCCGCAACAGTGAAGACATTGACGTCTTCTGCCTCGCCGTAGCATGCGACGAATTCATTGACTGCATTTGCATAGCGTGCGCGCTGCATATCCAGCTGATCAGCACCATAGAGAGCGGTAAGAACGGTGTCAAAGTTGCCGCCTTCGATGCCGGCAAGCAGAGTTTTGGTATTCATAAAATCGTACTCCTTTCAAAAAAAACGGATAGATTAAAGTGCAGACTTGATCAGCGCATTGATCTTTGCACGGGTTTCATGCATCCAGGCGATACCGTGCGGATAACGGGAGAAGGTGATCTTCTGATCTTCGGGCAGATCGCCTTCAATGGCGTTCATGACAGCTTCGCGGCCGACGAGCGTTTCTGCCAGCTGCATTGCACGCTGATCCTGCAGTGCATCGTAGAACGCACAGATACGGATGGAGTCGAGTGCTTCGCCGTTTTCACCCGGGTAGACGGAATAGCAGTCACCTGCGGGCGTGAAGTAGTCGCCGTCGGAGATCTCATACGGGTTGATCGGATAGACGGAGCCCTGGCAGAAGTAGAAGTTGTAGCCCCACTGCAGGAAACCGACGATGTTGTACTTATAGAACTGATAGCCGATCGCACGGGTACGGTCGAGCGGCATTGCAAAGAAGCGGTTGGAAACGTCCTAGTGCTGACCGCAGCAGTAGTAGACCCACAGATTCGGAACATTGTTCGCAATGAACGGCTCGATGGCGGTGTTTGCGGGAATGGGCGTTTCGAGCGCACCGGATTCGTAGAATTCATAGTGAGACAGCGCATCCATGATGATGTAGCCGTCAAGCAGATCGCGGACGACATTCTTTGCCGCAATGTAGGACTCCAGCTGTGCATCGTTGGGCTCGTCGGAGATGTGGAAATAACAGTTGTGATCCTTTCCGCGTTCCTTCATGAAGGCAAGCAGTTCGCTGATGAACTGGCGCAGGAATGCGGAGTATTCGGGACCTGTCGCACAGGTATCCCAGCCGAAGATGCGCTTGTATTCACCATCGACAGTTGCCATGACCTTCGGTGCGTGAGCGGCACCCCACTGCGTAAAGAAGTGCGCAATTTCAAAGTTTTCAATGCCGCACTTGTTTGCGAGCTTGACCCAGCGGTCGAGCTTATCAAAGCAGAAGGAATACTTGCCGTCGGTCACGGTGACATCCACCAGCTGAACGGTGGGACGTTCATCGCCGACAGCCGTATCCAGCGGAGGTGTGAAGGTGGGCGTGAGAATCAGGTTGATACCGGCACGGTGCGCATTCTTCATGAAGTTTTCAACGATCTCCCAATACTTTTCGGAGAACACGGGCGCATCATAGTAAACGGACAGACAGTCGGTGTGGAACCACTCGGTGTAAAGGGTCTTCTGCGCAGGCAGTTCAGCCGCGAGAATTTCCAGTGTGAAGGTATCCTCAGAGCGGACATTGCCGGCGCCGTCCTTGAGACGGATCGTGATCGGATATTCACCTGCGGGAACTTCACCCTTCGGCTCGACCTCGACCCACAGGGCGTTCAGATCCCCTGCAAGGATGTTGAACATACCGTATTCCTCGTACGGACGAAGCAGGTCAGGATACAGACCGGGCGTGGTGCGCAGATAATTGTCGTAGTATTCCTCGGGCAGATTGCGGTAGACCGGGAAACGGACGGGAATCGATTCGATCTTTGCGAGGCTGATGTAATTCTTCAGCGGAGAATCGATTTCGGCAAACAGAATGATTCTGCCGACAGCACCCGGTTCATCATCCTGCACTGCGAGCTGGAACGTATAGCGTTCGTTCTTCAGCATCGTATCGCGATCCAGTGCGAATTTCTTGCAGATGCATTCGTCGAGGAAGCATTTCTCCATACCGGAGATGAGTTTTGTTTTTAACATGTTGATATCCTTTCTCGAAAATAGTATTTGTTATTCAAGGTCGTTTAAGAAGATATCGAGAACCTTCTGATAATGCTTGGATACCGCCTTTTCCTGTTTTGCGTAGAACGAAGCAAAATCCTGTGTTCCGGTCAGAAGCGACTGCATCTTGAAGACCCAGCCGTTCCAGCCGTCATAGAGATACGCAAAGTCAATAACACGGCTGTCGAAAATGGTATCAAGCATACGGACCGTACCTTCATCGTTTGCAATTTTGGAATCCATAACCGTATCATAGAAGGTCGGCATAACGCCCTTCCAGGATTCTGCGGACAGAACTTCAACAACCGCACCGATCATCTCGGTGTTCTGTGCCGTCGTCGGAACCGTCAGAACGGAAGCGCCGGCGTCAATGGCAGAGTAGTAACGGGTCTGCGCTTCATCCCACTTCGGATACGGCAGAATGCCCCATTCGTTCTTGGTCTCACGCAGCTGATACAGAGAATACTTGATGATAGACGGTGAGAACAGATAATTGCCGGTAATGAAGGCATTTGCCGCACCCTGGGAGGTGATATCGGACTTGACCGACCAGATACCGTCTGTTTCAAAGAGGTTCTCTCGCATGACCTCCAGTGCGGAAACGGTCTTTTCGGAGTTGACGTCCATGGAAATCGCATCGTTCTTGATGGATGCATACGGCTGTTCAATACCGTAGAAGTATGCGGAAACGGTACAGCCATCAAGTGCCGCGAACAT
>JAFYTT010000416.1 GCA_017558715.1 Clostridia bacterium
AACCGATAACCGTGTGTACGTGACACATGCAAAAATGAAAAACGCAGAAAAACGTCTGCGCACGATTTCGGATATTTTGAGAGCCAATGAAACCTGTGAGAAACACAAGGACGTTCACGATAAATTGCAGAATATCTGGTGGAAAGGACGTAAAGAAAAGTATAAGGAACAACATAAGACTGAGCTTGATGCGTACGATCGGGCACTGCGGTCTCTCAAAAAAATGGGCATGGAACTGCCCATCGATGCTCAGGCATTGCATCATGAATATGCTAAACTGAAGCTGTCGCACACAGAGCTTTCTGACGATCTTAAATCCATGAAACTGGATCTCGTGCATCTGGATGAAATCCGTATGTGTGTGGATGATCTGACAGAACAGCAGGGCGTAAATATTCCGATCCCTGATATGCCGGAGGAGCTTGAAGATAAACCAGAAAAAGAACAGCAGCATCATGAGCAACGGTCAGAGAATGCGATGCAAATATATATGCGGCATGTGCGAGAGGCGAGGGAACAGCAGAAGAAGCAGCGGACGGAGAAAAAGAGAACAGGGGATATGGAGCGGTAATGGTTACCGAGCATATCCCCTGTGGATTATGAAATATTGGAGGGTTGTAAATGGAACAGAATAATAATCAGATTGATAACCGACAGCCTTGCTTTCGAAAGGTGATTGGGAATACCACTTATGTGGTTCGGGTGCATTTTAGTGAGACGGCGAAGGAGACGTTGGGGAAGAAGATTAAAAGATTGATTGGGGAGGAAGCGAGGGATATTGTGACGTTCTGATGAATCCCAAAACCGCAGGTTGTTTGAACCTGAGGCTTTCTTTTTCATTCCAATAGTTCTTTTTCAGCGCCCTCATTGAAAATATCGTGGTCAAGTGCATCTTCCTTCCATGGATTGCGGTGATAGAGCGAAATGCCATTATCCTGCTGCCGGCACCGCTGCATGGAGACTCCGAAGTGCTTTTTGAATAATCGCTGAGCATAACGGATGTCATGGATTCCCGCTTCCATACAGATAGCAGGGAATGGGCGGGAATCTCCTTGCACGATCCGTTCGCGAATGTGCTGAACACGGATTAAATTCAGATATCCAATAACAGAATATCCTGTTCTCTGCTTGAACAGAGAACAAAGATAACTGGTTGAAATACCAAGCTGCTGCGCAATATCAGGTAAAGTTAGATGATTTTTATAGTTGGAGCAGATATACTGCTTTACTTTTTGCGTATAGAAATGTGCGCTGCCTATATCCAATGGTTGATGGGATTGCAGCTGTGATCGGATCTGCGTACGGAACATACCGCTCATGATACCGAAGATCTCATACCAGACCGACAAAAGCTGATATTCGTGTGAAATCCCACCTGCCGCAAAATGATTGATCCCATCACGGAATAATGCGGTCAGCATCTGAAATTCGCCTTCTTCCGCACATAAGATCTGCGGTAAAAAAATAGCATCGGGTGTGTCCTCCATGCATGTCCATATCTCTTCGGCAGAATCGGTTTCCATAATGGAATAAGACAGCGAATCGATCTCGACACCAATGGAGTTCACGGTGGTATAACCCGCATCACCGCCCGGGATGATCACATCATATCGTGCATCCGGCGGAAGAAGCAGCAGTGAGAGCGACGGCAATGCAAAGGATGTTTCTCCGTCAGATACTGTTGGCATTCCTCCCGTAAAATAACCGATTTCCAGCATATTATTACGGCGGTCAATAATGTTGTGCCGCGGTATATCGGAACGTACCGTTGTGGCACATGCAAAACGAACCCGTGGCTTGCTGTCATGGCGCAGAAGATAAACCCTCATTATGTACCCTCCACAAAACTGTATTCTCATCTTATATAATACATGATTTAACACAAGATTGCAATAGCATTTTTCTGATTTCCTGAAAATTAGTGAAAAATTATACCGCATATATGAGTTTTGACCATAGCGAGAATTTATACTATATGATATAATATATAATATAAAAGACATATCCGGTCAAAGGAGTTTATTTTTATGAAATACAACAAAAGCAATACCGCACAATTCATAACAAACGCCTTTAAGGCACAAATTTTTGTACTTGCCGCACTGCTGGCGGTATCCTGTGGAAACGATACCCCGACTCCTGATGTCACAGAAACAACAGCATCTACGCCCGTAACAGACGTAAGTGAAACAGAAGCGATTGATTTTTCATCCATGTCGTTTTTGGAACGAATTCAGT
This sequence comes from Clostridia bacterium, assembly GCA_017558715.1. Lineage (GTDB taxonomy): Bacteria > Bacillota > Clostridia > Oscillospirales > CAG-272 > RGIG3925. The sequence goes on from JAFYTT010000416.1 coordinate 2,239, forward strand.
ACAGCAACGCACAGCTCAAAGATAATCTTCCCGATGTTCAGTACAACGGCGATACCTTCACGATCTGGGTACGCTGCAGCGACAGCAATCCTGTCATGGCAAGCGAAGAAAACGGCGAAATTTTCAACGATGCATCTTACGCCCAGAAGCGCACAATTGAAGAACGCTTCAATCTTGCTGTCGAATACTTCTGCTATGCAGGCGAGTGGACGAGTGCAATGAAAATGTTCAATTCCAATCTGATGTCCGGTGACTATTTTGCAGACCTGGTAGAAAACTGGAACGCCGTTACAGCAGGCTGCATTGTCAAGGGCTACTACATGGACATCAGCGGCTTTGATGTCATCGACCCCTCAAAGCCATGGTATTTTGCGGACGAAATGGACAGCAGCGCATACTGCGGAAAAATCTACAGCGCAGTCGGCTTTATGAATCCGAAAACCGTCTTCGATGAATTTACATGCACCTTCTTCAACAAGGATATTGCCAACAACTATGATCTGGAAGACATGTACCAGGTCGTTCGTGACGGTCGTTGGACACTCGATTATGCCATGAACCTGTGCAAGGATTTCTACTATGACCTCAATGGGGATGGCTCACGTGACCTTGATGATATCTTCGGTTTTGTCAATGACCCACTCAATGGCTGGTATCACGGCTTTGCGCAGATGGATATTCCTATGCTCTCCCTGAAAGACGACGGAAGTTACTCTCTTTCATTTTATGATAACCCGGAAAAATGCCAGATCGTTCTGGACAAGCTCCGCGAATTCAATAACTATGACAGCAACATTTACGGTGTAGAAAAGCATAACATTTACAACGATATGTTCCCTATGGGTAACGCGTTGTTTGCCATTGCGCATCTCAAAGACCTTGATTTGATGAAGGATGTCGACTTTGATTACGGCGTTCTGCCGCGTTTCAAGGCTTCCGAGGAGCAGAAGTATTACTACACTACCGCGCTGAACAATCCGTGGTCCGTTCCGATTTCGACGGAATCCGGAGAACGTTCTGCCATTATCATGACAGCCTATGCGGCAGAAGGCTACAAGCAGGTCGTTCCGGTCTGCTATGAGAAGTCTATCAAAACAAAGAATGTTGTTGATGAAGAAAGCGGTGAAATGATTGATCTGATGCTGCAGAATTTCCGCGGCGAACCGTTATTCTATTATACTGATACGAACAAATTCTCGCATCATACGTTCATGCAGGAGTATCTCATGTCCAAAAATGGGTACGGTTCCTTTATGGAATCGAAGGAAAAGAAGATCCGCAGCAATGTTGAATCAATGCTGCAGGCTTACGCGGAACTGGCAGAACAGGAATAACGCACAACCTGTTTCCAAAATAAATATTATCAACGATGCCGTTTATCGCCGTAATACAGCGCTACCTATATTATGACAGGATATTGTGCAAGGTAAGCATATTCATATTACATCGTGTGTAGCTCCGTACAGCTCGTTCATTGTGACATATACTATTTGATAGATTAACAGTTGTACCTTCCGAGAATCAAGAATTTATCAATTGCACAGTTGTTCGACCGTAATGAGGCTTTGGAATTCAAAGAAACTTCAGAAAGTGAGAACGAATAAGTGTCTGCTCAATATAAAACAATCTACTGTGTTACGAAGCCTGAGTAAATTACAATTTAAGATTAAGTCCCCGATGGGTTACCGAAATTGGTGTCCCATCGGGGCTTTCTTGTGTAAATGATGACACAAACCTGTAAATAGCAACTTTATATTGAAAAAATATCACAGTATTTGCTATTTTTATCTTGACAAAATGGTTCCGAAATATAGTCATATGATAAAAGTGAGTGAATCTCTTGCATGAAAATGAACTTTACGATTAGTCGAATCTGAAATTACAAGCGTAAACAAGGCTGCTATTAAGTAGCTCCTAATCGCCATTTTGAATTTGTTACACACGTTATTAGGGCAAAAATGCTTGATTTTTTCGCGAAAATGATGAAAAAGTCCTTGACAAATTGCAGCAGGGGAAGCATACCTTCCCCTGCGACGGCTGTGCCGTCTACCCCTTTGAAAATTTGGTTCTTCACAAAACAGGGTGTAAGCAATAAAACAAAGTGAGCCATACAACTCTCAATATGGTATAATGTAAGTGACCAAACAAACATTGACCGGAGAGAGAAATATGGCTCACATATATAATACCACAATCAGCGCAGAATATCAAGGGTACAAATGCGAAAAAATCGAAAAAGATGAAAAAGGAAGAAATATTCTTCGATTTCGGAGCACTCGGAAGCCC
>JAFYTT010000417.1 GCA_017558715.1 Clostridia bacterium
CCGCCTCGGTAGGGATGTAGATGGTCGAGTTACCACGATATGTGTCGCCATTTACATCAATGCCGTTCTTGTAGTAGGTCGGAGTGTAGCGCATACCAGAATAACCCTGATATACAAGCGAAACGGTTGAACCGAACAGACCGCCATAACGCTTTGAGTAACCCAATTGTGCGGTGACCTTGTGCGGTACCTCAAAGACTGAGTGGGTCAGCTGCTTGTTGTTTGATACGGTTGCATAGCTCTTACCCCAAATGCTTGGTGCAGAGGATGATACGCCGTCGTTTACAGTAAAACTCTGCGAGAATGTGTACGATGCAGAGAACTGCATACCAAAGAGAAAACGATGAAGATTGTCATCGGCAAATGCTTTTTTGATGCAGGTGAGATTCTGCTGCAGTACCGCCCTGTCTGGGGTATTCTGACCGGTGTACGCCCTGCGAAGCTGGCGATGGATTACCTCAACCGCGGCTATGACCATGAGGCGGTCAAGGCGATTCTGCGCGAGGAAATGCTTGTCAATCCCAAAAAGGCGACGCTGGCGGCGGATGTTGCGCTGTTTGAAAAGACGCTTGCCGATGAAACCACGCCCGATACCTGTTCGGTTTATATCTCCATTCCGTTCTGTCCGACGCGCTGTGCCTACTGCTCGTTCGTTTCCTATACATCCCCGAAGCTGCTGGCGCTGATTCCCGATTATCTGGTCAAGCTGTGCCGTGAAATTGACGAAACCTTCCGCATCATCCGCGAAAACGGCAAGCGCGTTGTCACCGTTTACATCGGCGGCGGTACCCCGACCACGCTCAATGAAACCCAGCTGGAAATTCTGCTGTCCACGGTTGCAAACAACATCGATGTATCGACGCTTGCGGAGTTTACACTGGAAGCGGGCAGACCCGATACGATTACCAACAAAAAGTTTGAGATTGCAAAGAAATACGGCGTGACACGTGTGTCCATCAACCCGCAGACGCTCAATGATGAAATTCTTGCATCGATCGGTCGCCGTCACACAGTGGAGGACTTCCTGCGCGCGTATGATATTGCACGCAGCTCCGGAATTCCGCACATCAATACCGACCTGATTGCAGGTCTTCCCGAGGAATCGTTCCAGAGCTTTTCCAAGTCCGTTGACCGCATCATTGATCTGCACCCCGATAACATCACGGTGCATACGTTCTGCGTCAAGAAAGCGGCGGAGATTCTGCGCGAGGGCACCGATGTCTATTCCCGTACGGGCGGTGAAACAGGCAAGAGCGTCGAATACTCCCACGTTTCCGTTGCCAATGCAGGCTACCGTCCCTACTATCTGTACCGCCAGAAGAACACCGTTGGCAACTTTGAAAACGTCGGCTTCTGTCTGCCCGGTACCGAGGGACTTTACAACATTCTGATGATGGAGGAGCTGCATTCGGTCTTCGCGGTTGGCGCGGGCGCTGTCACAAAGCTCGTTTCTGCGGACAGAACCAAGATCGACCGTATCTTCTCGCCGAAATATCCGTATGAATACCTGAATGCGGATGCACCGACGACGGCAGATGAAAAATCCGCGGAGCAGATCAGACGGTTCTTTGCCGAAGATCTCTCCGCCGGAAAATAACCGAATCCTCATACAACCAATGAAAGGAGACTACCATGGAACAAACCCTCCGACAGAACATTCTTGCCTGCGAGAAGCAATACACCGATCAGATTGGAGATGCGGCAAAAGCCTTGCTTGCCGTTCATCATCTGCAGATCATCACCGTCACCGGTCCGACGTGTTCGGGCAAAACGACAACGGCGCGCCTCTTGACTGCCGCTTTGGAAGATGCCGGACGCTCTGTATTCCCTGTCTCCTTTGATGATTTCTTCAAAAATCGTGCAGACCTGCCGATCCTGTCGTCGGGACGGGTCGATTACGATACCGCCGCGGCACTCGACATGGAAACGCTGACGGAGTGTCTTGACAAGCTCATCGCTGAGGAACCGTGCGATCTGCCGCTGTTCGATTTTCAAAACGGCTGCAGAAGCGGCGTGTTCCGTTATGTCCCGCGCGAAAACGATGTGATTCTGCTTGAAGGCATTCAGGCGATGTACCCCGAGGTGCGTTCTCATTTGCCGCATGAAGTGACCAGAAGCGCTGCAATCCTGCCGACCATGACGGTGGAAACGCCCGACGGTACGCTGACCGCCCGTGAGCTTCGGCTTCTGCGCCGTTTGGTACGCGATGCCAGAACACGGAACGCCGATGCAGAAATGACGCTTTCCATGTGGGCGGATGTATGCGCAAATGAGGATCGCAATATCTATCCGTATCTTGACTGTGCCGATATCCGCATCGATTCCTCGATGGCGTACGAGGTCGGTGTGATCCGTCCGATGGCAGAGGCGGTGCTCTCCGCCTTGCCTTGTGACAGTACACACCGCAGATATGCCGATTCGCTTCTTGCAAGACTGTCGCACATCGACATTCTGCCATCCGACGATATTCCAAAAGACAGCGTGTTCCGCGAATTTATTGGAAACTGAAAGGAGAGACCCGATTATGTACACAACACCGACCATGGAGCTGTATGAAGCATCCGCCGCGTATCTCCGTGAACGCATCACCGGGGCAGGACTTGGTGATCCTGCGCTTGCCGTGATTTTAGGCTCGGGACTCGGCGCTTATGCCGCATCCGATGCCGTCGTTGACCGCATGGTCATTCCGTACCGCGAGATTCCGAATTTTCCGACCTCGACCGTTTCCTATCAGAAGGGTGAGCTTGTCATCGGTCGTGTCGGCGAGAAGACCGTTCTGTTCTTCAACGGACGCTTCCATTATTATGAGGGCTGGGAGATGTGGCAGACTGCGTATCCTGTCAACGTCTGTCATCTGCTCGGCATTTCCAAAATGATCATCACCAACGCGGCGGGCGGTATCAACACCGACACGCTCGAACCGGGTGATCTCGTGCTTCTGACCGACCACATCAAGCTGTGTGCCGACTCTCCCGTGCGCGGCAGAAACGAAGCTGCATTCGGTGAACGCTTCTTTGATATGCAGGCGGTTTATGACAAGGACATGCGTGCACTCGCTCATGCCTGTGCAAAAGAACAGGGAACTACGCTGAAGGAAGGCGTTTATGCCTATATGGCAGGTCCGCAGTTTGAAACGCCCGCGGAGATCCGTATGCTGCGGTTGGTCGGCGCGGATGTCGTCGGTATGTCGACCGTACCCGAAATGATCGCGGCGGCGCATTGCGGCATGCATGCACTTGGTATTTCCTGCGTGACCAATTTTGCCGCAGGTGTGACAGGTGCACCGATGACCGAGGAAGAAGTCCTTGAAACCTCCGCAAAAGCAACCGCAAAGTTTTCTGCACTGATTGACGCGGTTATCCGCAGACTTTAATATTTGAATGGAGACAACAGCTATGAGAACGCTTTTTTGTGATATTACCACGCTGAATGAAAACGGGGATGCGCACAAGCACCGCTATGTCCTTGTTGAGGACAACCGCATTGCGGGCATTTTCGATGCACGTCCCGCAGGCATTTTCGACCGCGAAATCTGCGGCAAGAATAAGCTTTTGATGCCCGGTCTTTACAACTGCCATGCGCACACGGCAATGACGCTGTTCCGCGGCTACGGTGAAGACCTTCCCTTGCAGGATTGGCTGAATACCCGTATTTTCCCGGCAGAGGACAGACTGACCTCCGAGGCGGTTTACAATGCATCCATGCTTGCGGCGGCAGAAATGATCCGTGCAGGTATCGTGTCGTTTTCCGATATGTACTTCTTCTGCGAGGATACGATTCGCGCGGTTGCCGAAACCGGTATGAAGGCGAACATTGCCCGCTGCATCACCTGCTTTAATCCCGACGAAACACCCGAAACCGATACCCGCTACAAGGAAGCCATGGCATTGTACCATCAGTATCATAATTCGTATGACGGCCGCATAAAGATGGATATGTCCGTCCATGCAGAGTACACGACCCAGCCCAATGCTATCCGCTATGTGGCTGAAGCGGCAAAGGAATACGGCCTTCATATGCACGTACACATGTCGGAAACGGAATCGGAGCACAACGAATGTATCGCACGTCACGGCAAGACCCCGGCACAGCATTTTAACGATCTCGGTGTGTTTGATGTTCCCACAATCGCGGCACACTGTGTCTGGGTATCCGATGAAGATATCGCGCTGATGGCGGAAAAGGGTGTCTTTGCGGCACACAATCCGACCTCCAATCTGAAGCTCGGTTCCGGCATCATGCCGCTCTGGAAGATGCACCGCGGCGGTGTCAAGGTCGTTCTTGGCACGGACGGCGTTGCATCGAACAACCGTCTTGATGTCCTGCGCGAAATGAACATGGCGGCACTTCTGCAGAA
>JAFYTT010000418.1 GCA_017558715.1 Clostridia bacterium
CGGATTCGGAGCACCTGCATTTTTCCATGACCGTTGACGGTGTCTATGTTGATCCGACGGACTATATGAAATAAAAATTACAAATGATAAGGTTCTGTAACGACCGGCTGATCGTACAGAACCTTGATTTTTATTTCAGTTGTTTTGCCATGTAAAGCACAAGTCCGTCACCGTTTTCGACCATCGTATACGGTTCGGCAACGACACACTCCGACCAGACACCCGATCCGTCTGGGATAAAACCGCGTTTGACGTACAGTCTCTGCGCCGCACCGTAGCCGCAGTGCAGTCCGACACCAAGCGTGACAATATCCGAGGTTTCAGCCGCAAACGCTTCGCAGACATCGAGCAAAGCCGAGCCGATACCGCGCTGACGGTAAAGCTCCAATACATTGAAATCGACAATTTCAGGATAACCGCATCCTGCGTACGGTCCGTGAATCGCACCGTCGTAAACGCTGACATAGCCGACAGGCACACCGTCCCAAAGCGCGACAAAATTGACCGAACGTCCGATTTCGGCATGTGCAAGACGTTCCTGCAGCTTTTCGGGCGTTGCATGCCAGCCCTGGGCAATTTCAGCCGCAACAATCGGAGCAATGTCCTCCTCCCGCAGTTCTCGGATGATCAGATGATCAGATACAATGATGGGTTCCATACCGTTTCTCCTCTCCTATGTGTTTGTTTTTATGATATCCTCAACCGTTACAGACACTGCAAAGATATCTTCCGACGGCATCTTTCCGGCAGTACAAACCGTACAGTCTCCAAGCGACAACCAGCGCAGATCGCAACACAAGTCCTCGCTTCCTGCCGTCTTTGAAACCAAGTCGACCGACACCGACGACATCGGGCGGGAAAATCCCTCTCCCGTCCATTTGAGATACGCTTCCTTTGCACACCAGATTTCAAAGAAGGCATCTTCTCTCTCCGATGACAAAACATAGTCCCGTTCCGCATCGGTAAAAAGCCGCCGCATCATCGCTTCCCGATTATGAATCGGATGCACAAATTCCACATCGACACCGACCGCATCCGTATCCGATAAGAATACAGCCGCGGCAAATCTTCCGCCTGTTTTGTCCACCGTATGGGACAAGTTGAAGTGAACGGAAATGGCAGGATCGGCAAAATGCGGCTTACCCTCCCAGACAATCGGCGCGTCGGCATAAGCGGCATAACCGCTATCACACAGCGCATACCGCAGAAGATGTGCGGCAGCGGCAGAGGCGATGCGGTCAGCACACGGACGGCGTTCGATTCGGGTACGGCGGGATGCAGGGAGCGTGGAAAAGAGGACGGATTCGGAAACGGAAGACAGCGTTTCACAGATGAAATACAGTTTCATTCCTTTATTTGTTGATCTTATCAATCAGATCCTGACGGAACTCGGCATACGACTTGCCGAAGTAATTGCGCTCTTCCAACTGTACGATGTATTCCTCCATGGACAGACCCTGTTCCATGATACGCATCGCGTGATAGCGTCCGACATAGGTGAAGAAATACGGCTGGAATGCCATGCCCGTTTCTGCGGTCTTGTCAGCGGGATAACGGATGATAAAGCCGAACTTCCAGCAGTTTTCCAAAAGCCATGCGTATGCCGGTTCACGGGAAAATGCATTGGAATAGTCATCTTCCTGATTATTGATAATCATCGAGTATCCGGTTTGCTGCGGATTTGCACCCGCTATCTGCGCAACCGAGGATGCGGCTACTTTTGCCTGCTCCTCGCTCATCGTCTTCATATAATCCTTGACAGTATTGTCATAAAACAGTCTCTGCTTGGAGTACGATCGATAACCAAGCAGGATATTGACATCGGGATAACCGTTGGAGATCAGTTCCATGATCATCGCATGTGCCGCACGTTCCGCCGTAAAATCCAGATACTGCCAGGGTCTTCCGTCGTGACGGATATCGCTGATTTGCACCGTTTCCGGAACATACGACTGCGGCAAAGGATATTCGGCATTGACGAGCAGCAGATAATCGTCGCGGTTCTTGGGATTCATAAAATCTTCATACAGGGAAAGATCCGCAACAAACGCAACGGGCGAGGTCTCGCCGAACTCATTGTATTCATCCAGCCCGACCAGCGGCGCATCGGAACGGATGGTAAAGCGCAGACTCTGCATTTCGGAGCCGCCTTCTTCCACGGGTACCTGTTCCACGGTCACCGCCTGCTTTTCCTTGTCGTAAAGCACGGAAATACCGGAAACATACGAAGAGAAGAAGTCATAGGGGATATACAAATCCTCGCCGTCCAGATACGGAGCCGCGCTGAGTCTCTCCTCAACACCGTTGATGAAGACCTGCGTCGAACCGACGATAAACTTGACATGCTCCTCGGCATCACGGGAAATATAGCGAAGCTCGACCGTATCTCCCGTCACCGCCATCTCGCACAGCTCAATGATCGGTGTCAGCGGCACGTACAGATGTCCGCCGCGCATCATGCTGTCATAACTGACGCTGGCAGAATATTCCTCGCCTACCGTATAGGAAAAGTCCTTGCGGGCGGCAATTTCATATTTGACAAGATTGACGTAAAACAAACCGGCCGAGAGACCGAGCAGACCGAAAAACATGACGAGAAAGAGCATAAACCGACCGAAATAGACCTTCGCGCGGTGTGCTCTCTGACGGCTTCTGTACTGCCGTTCTTCTTTTTTCATCTGCGCACGGATGGCGCGTTCTTCTTCTGTCAGTTCAAACCGCTCATCGTGACGGCGCATCTGTTCCTGCGCCCGTCTGCGTGCTTCCAGCTGTTTTCTGCGCTGCTTTTCAGCTTCGCGCTGTTTTTTCTTCTGTTCCTTTTCCGCCTGTGCGCGTTGTTTCTGCAGCTGTGCACGGCGCTTCTTTTCACGCTCTGCAGCGGCGCGGCGGGCAGCTTCTCTCTGTTCGGGTGTCATCGGAGGACGCTGACCGGCAGGACGGTTTCCCTGCGGCATCTGTCCGCGATTTGCCGACGGTGAGGGATTCTGACGCGCCTGATTCTGTCGCGGCTGAGTATTCGGATTTGCCCGTGGATTCTGCCGCGGATTCTGATTTTGATTCACGTTGGTCTTCCTTTTCTCTTTTTCAGTGAGGCAATTTCCTTACTTCTCGCCGTCATCATGACAGCAAATTAACTCTTTTGCATACGGAAGAGCACAGATCATATCGCAGAACGTATGCCATTCATCAAGCTTATGGTATCTGCGCGCGTAATAGATATTCGTCAGCGTCTCATAATTGAGCGTGACCGTACGCATCTGATCGTAGGACGACGGCAGGAACTGGATCATATCGTACCAGTACCGCTTATCCTTGTTTTCCATATACTTTCCGCGCAGAAGTTCCAGATACGCAATGACATGGTCAAACTGCGCAAGGGTTTCCTCGTCCATATGATCGGTCGAGAAATCGGCGCGGGAAAACGGCTTTGCATGGATCTTATGCATAGTCGAGGTCGAGTTTGCTACGGTTGCGACCTTGTAGGTATCAAATTCTTTCCACCAGTACAGCGGTGCCGTAATATCGACAGAGACAAAAATCTGACGCAGATACTTGCGGTGGTCGGTGCCGGAATGGGCAAGACGTTCAGCGAGCGAGAGATCCGCCTCCCCGATGACGTAAGTTCCGTCTTCATCGTAATAGCTGTCAGACTTGTCCCAGGAGTTCATCGGGTTGCGCATACCGCGCAGAGCATTTTCTAAATTCATAACGCTGACGCGTTCGGTTTTCAGCATAGTCGGAGATTCCTTTCCGTGTTTGTCTTTTTATCATTATATCATATACTCATGAACAATTTGTGAATTTTTTGTATTTTTTGCGTTTGTTCTGAAAAGAATGAAAAATTTTTTCGGGAAAATCCGAAAACGCCTTGAAAGGACAGCGGATTTGTGATACAATATAGATATCTGTAAACCGAAATCAGAAAGGAAGAAACTATCATGACCAATACATTCGCTATCAAAAACGCACGCGTATACCGTACGGAACAGCGTGATTTCATCCCCGCGACCGTTGTTGTTGAGGAAGGCAAGATCAAGTCCATTCTCGCACCCGACGCATGCACCTGTGATATGACTGTCGTTGACGGTACGGGCAAGCTCCTCGTTCCCGGTCTTGTCGATACGCATACCCACGGCCGCATCGGCTATGACTTTGACTCTGCTACCGTTGCGCAGATGAAGGACATGCGTCACTCTTATGCCGTCGACGGTACGACCACGGTCTTCCCGACCATCGCGTCCGCACCGCTTGCACAGATTGAGCAGGCAATCGACAACGTCAAGGAAGCAGGCTATGACTGCATCCATCTGGAAGGCAGATATCTCAACTGCAAGCGCCGCGGCGCTCACAGAGCAGACCTGCTCTTCCCGCTCGATGTCAATGAATTTTCCGCTCTGCTCGACCGCATGGAAGGTCTGACGGTTCACATCTCGTGTGCTGCAGAACTGGAAGGCGGCGAAGCGTTTGTCAAGACCGCAGTTTCCCGCGGTGCAACCGTTTCCCTCGGACATACCGACGCGACCTATGAAGAAGCGCTGGAAGCAATCTCCTGGGGTGTCAACTCCTTTACCCATACCTTCAACGCCATGCGTCCGATCCATCACAGAGAACCCGGTCCCGTTGTCGCGGCTCTGGCTACCGAAGGTGTTTATGCAGAAGTCATCGCAGACGGCTTCCATCTGAACCCCGCCATTGTCAAGCTCGCTTACCTTGCAAAGCGTCCCGCACACCTGACCCTCATCACCGACTCCATGAGCGCAACCAGCTGTGCAGACGGCGAATACGCGATTGCCGGTGAAAAGGTTTACGTCGTTGACGGCAAGGCAATCAACGAAGAAGGCAACATCTCCGGTTCCACCATTACCCTTTATCAGGCAGTCCGCAACCTGATGAAGTTCGCAGGTGTTTCCTATGCGGAAGCACTTCCCTACGCGACCATCGTTCCCGCAACCGAAGTCGGCATCGACGGCACCGTCGGCTCTATCGCTGAAGGCAAGCGTGCAGACTTTCTGCTCGTTGACGCAGAAAGCTACGATATTACCAATGTATGGCAGGCAGGTGAAGCGGTGCTGTGAAGCATACCGCTCTCACACCGCGCAGATATCACAGGCTTGCAAGAGAAGCGCTGTTTTACTCCTCCAACTGGATTTCAGCACTTCTCATAACATACGCGGTCACGCTCTTTTGCTTTGGAGCCGTGTATCTGACAGACAGTCTGATTACCGTTGTATCGGTGTTCTCACCCGTTCCGCGATGGTTTTCAGGACTTTTGTATCCTGTCCAGTATCTGCTGTTTTCGCCGCTGCTTGTGGGGCTTCTCCATTATTACACCGATCTTTATCGCGCGGCACACGGTGAGGCATCCTCCTCTGTGCCGTATGCTGTCATCTTCGGACTGTACGGTACACCGAAAATCGCCGTCCGTGCTTGGGGACAGCTGCTCGCAGTTCTTCTGTTATGCGGTCTGATTCCCGTATCGGGCATCCCTGTCATGATTGCATTCCGGCTTGTCCTGACGAACAGTGCGGGGATTTTTCCGGCGGTTCTGCTGACACTCTTCGGCATCACGGCGTTTCTTTCCGTGCTGTACCTCAATGCGCGTCTTACCCCGTTTCTTTTTCTGACAGCAGCACGCCCGGAGCTGTCCTTCTATGATGCCGTTCGCAGATCCTGGACCGCAACAGCCGACAGTGCTCTGACCGGTGTTTTATTGCAGCTCGGACTGCTCTTTGCATCCGTCCTGTCTGTCCTTTTTACGGCAGGAATTCTGTTTTGTCTCTATTTTCTGCCGATTGCCATCTTCACGTATGTCAGTTACTGTTTTGAGCTGTCCCGCAGAAGCGAACTGCTCTGACAGCGCGGTCGTATCTGACCATATCACTCCCTGAGCAAATTCTCGCAAACCAGAAAGGTTGATTCCATATGAACGACAAGAAATTTTATATCACCACAGCCATTGCCTATGCTTCCAGAAAGCCCCACATCGGCAACACCTATGAGGTCATCATGACCGACGCCGTCGCGCGCTATAAGAGAATGCTCGGCTATGACGTATACTTCCTCACCGGTACCGACGAGCACGGTGAAAAGATCGAACTGCTCGCAAACGATGCCGGCATCACGCCCCAGCAGTATGTTGACAATGTCGCAGGCGAGATCAAAGGTCTGTGGGACCTGATGAATACCACCTATGACCAGTTCATCCGTACAACCAAGCCCAGCCACGTTGCTGCTGTTCAGCACATGTTCAAGAAGTTCTACGATCAGGGCGACATCTACAAGAGCGAATACGAAGGCTGGTACTGTGTTCCCTGTGAATCTTTCTTCACCGATACGCAGGCAAAGGAAGGCGGCATCTGCCCCGACTGCGGTGCACAGATGACCAAGAAAAAGGAAGAGGCTTACTACTTCCGCATGAGCGCATACCAGGATCGTCTGCTTGAGTATATCGAATCCCATCCCGACTTCATCGAGCCGGAATCCCGCAAGAAGGAAATGATCAACAACTTCATCAAGCCGGGTCTTCAGGATCTCTGTGTATCGAGAACCTCCTTTACCTGGGGTATTCCCGTCACGTTTGACGATAAGCACGTTGTTTACGTCTGGCTCGATGCACTGACCAACTATATCACCGCACTCGGATTCGATGTTGACGAAAAGGGCGAGCTGTACTCCAAGTACTGGCCGGCAGATGTCCATATCATCGGCAAGGACATCACCCGCTTCCACACCATTTACTGGCCGATTTTCTTAATGGCAATGAATGAACCGCTGCCCAAGAAGGTCTTTGCGCATCCGTGGTTCATGTTCGGCAACGACAAGATGTCCAAGTCCAAGGGCAATGTTCTGTATGCTGACCAGCTCGTCGAAAAGTTCGGCGTTGACGGTGTCCGTCACTACTGTCTTGCAGAAATGCCCTACGGCTCCGACGGTAATATCACGATTGAAAATCTCATCAAGCGTTATAACACCGACCTTGCCAACAACCTCGGCAACCTCGTCAACCGTACCGTCACGATGACAAAGAAATACTTCGATGGCATCATTCCCGCACCGACTGCGCCCGAAGCACTCGATGACGAACTGAAGGCAATGGCAGAAAAGACGTATGCCGATGTCTGCGCACAGATGGATACTTACCATATCGCAGACGCGGTTGAAACACTCTTTGCGCTGTACTCCCGTGCCAACAAGTACATCGACGAAACCGCTCCGTGGGTACTTGCCAAGGACGAAGCAAAGAAAGAACGTCTCGGCACCGTCATGTATAACCTGCTTGAAATGATCCGTCTCGGCGCGATCCTCACCGCTCCTTTCATGCCTGCAACGTCTGATGCCATCTTTTCACAGATCGGCTGCGACAACCGCGAATACGTCTGGGGCGCACTCAAGGCGGGAGAAGCTGTCGGTGAACCCACCGCCCTCTTCGCACGCATCGACGAGAAGAAAATGATGGAGCAGATTGAGGCAGAACAGAAGGAAAACGCGCGCATTGCCAATGCCGCAAACGAAGCCATCAAGGCAAAGGATGAGCCTGCCATCGAAATCGCACCGATCGCACCCGAGATCACATTTGACCAGTTCATGACAAACGATCTGCGCTGTGCAAAGGTTATCGCGTGTGAACCCGTTCCGAAGTCCGATAAGCTGCTCAAGCTCCAGCTCGACCTCGGCAACGAAACCCGTCAGGTTGTTTCCGGCATTGCAAAGTGCTACAAACCCGACGATCTGATCGGAAAGAAGGTCATGATGGTTGCCAACCTCGCACCCGCAAAGCTCCGCGGTGTGGAATCCTGCGGTATGATCCTTGCCGGCGGTGAGGGCGACCACATCGAAGTTGTCTTCCTGCCCGACTCCATGCCGCTCGGCACAAAAATTCATTAAAAATTGAACATAAAGGGCTGCTGTATTGATCAATTTCCGTACAGCAACC
>JAFYTT010000419.1 GCA_017558715.1 Clostridia bacterium
AAGTATCGGATTGCCTGTGCATTTTCTTCTGTGATCTCTCCGCGGTCGTTGGTGATCGTACCGTCAATGTCAGAGAGGATCAAATAGCCTTTGAATTTGTTCATGATAATTTGGTACCCTTGATATCGGAGGCGCCGGGACGCAGCTTGCCCCAGGATTCAAAGTGAATGGCAATCGCATCTCCGTCAGCGGAAACGGTAATCTCCATACGGTGCGGGCAGTTGAGGTAGCGGACGCGCAGAAGCAGCTGTCCGTTTTGTGCTTCAAATGCCGCCGCCATCCGACAACGTTCGGGAATATCGGTGTTCATAAGTCCCACGAGCTTCGGCTTGAGTGTCGCGGTATAGACCGTGCTTTCCGCCCAGAAACCGTCTCCTGCGCGGATGACATACTGATCGACACCGCCCGAAAAGACCACACGCATTTCATCGTTTTCAGTATCGTAATTCATCGTCATGCCGGTAAAGCCCATCGGGTTTTCATCCAGCTTGTACCATGCGTTTTCCATACCGGTTGTCTTCTGTGCGGAACGGGGAGCGCGGTAATCGGGCAGAAGCACCGGAACCTGTTCACCGTCACCGTCGTGAATATGGTCTGCAAGCTCCATCAGCCAATCCATTTCCGCCTGCATGTTGCCAAGCTCCGTCTGCAGAGCAAAGACCATATCATGCTCGGGAAGCACGACACACAGCTGACCGAAGGCACCGTCGCCGCGGAAACCCTCTCGCGCGTTGACCCAGAACTGATATCCGTAGCCTGCACACCAGTCGGGTGTTCCGTTGCAGGAGTTGTCGGAAATCGGCGAAGTCGCGGTCTTGACCCAGTGCTCGGAGAGAAGACGCTTTCCGTTCCAGATACCGCCGTTTTTATAAAGCAGACCGAGCTTTGCGATATCGTCTGCGCTGACATGGATACCGCATCCGCCTTCATTCGTTCCGTCAGCGGTACGGTTCCAGCGAACCTCGTCAATGCCAAGCGGCATAAACAGCTTCCAGGACAGGAAATCAAGCAGCTTCATGCCGGAGAGCTTCTCAACGATGCAGGACAGCATACAGGTTGCGCCTGTGTTATAGGTAAAGTGCGTACCCGGTTCAAATGCGACCTCTTGTGCAAGGAAAGCCTTTGCGGCATCGTCCACTTCGATCATCTTCGGCATGACACACGCCGCATGCCCTGTATTCATCGACAGCACATGGCGCACACACATTTTTGCAAGATTTTCGGAAATGACCGCAGGACACTTGTCGGGGAACAGATCAACAATGCGGTCATCCTCGGACAGCTTGCCTTCGTCAATTAAAAAACCGATGGCAGTCGAGCAAAAACTCTTGGACAGGGAATAAATCTCACGCTTGTCCGTGCAGTGATACGGAGCCGGTGCAAGTCGGACAAGAAGCGCATCGTGTTCGTAGATTTCCAGCGTATGAAGCTCGTCCCCGCCCGCTTTGAAATGCGACAAAAAGGCGTTCAATGCTTTCTTTGAAATACGCGGACTGACATAAAAATCGTTTCGGTTGGTCATGGTACCCTCCCATATTGCAGTTGTATTATGTTTATTATACTCCCGATTTATGAACACATCAAGTATTTGCGGAAAGTATTTGTACTCAATATCCGCGCCGACCGGCAAGCATCCGTAAAACGAACAGCGAGGAGTCGACGGTTTTGTGCGTTCCCGCAAATCGGTCAGACAGGGAAAAATCAAACTTCCGCGGAAATGTCCAGAGTCCGTTTTCATCGCGCTGTGACATAAGATGTGCACAGATCGTTTTTTCAAAGACTTCAAAGCCTTTATAGGGTGCTATGATCGACAGCGCGCGAACCCAATGCCAAAAATCACGGGAGTCTCTGCGGCAGGTATCGATCGGAATCGGAATACCGGGCGGCTCATTGTAAACATAGCCGAGTGCGGGCATTTGTTTCATGCAGTAATCGACCAGCGCACGGTCGGTCTTCTCCGTCAGATAAGATTTTCCGTTCACGGGGCATGTCAGAAGCAGACAGTAATAGTTGAACGGCGGAATCGGACGGCTGACGGTATAGCCAAAGTGGGATGCCTTGACCGCACGGTCATAATCTTCATCATAATAACCATGCGAAAAAATCTCCTCGGCAAAGGACACCCACAGAGCGCGATGCCGATCGACCAGCGGATGATCTGGAACAAGCAATGACAGCATCGATGCTGCAATCAGCGGCTCAAACATTTCACTGTACCAGCGCGGATGATCCTGCTTTTCATATTGTCCTGTGGACTCTCTGCCTTCCAACAGTCGGATGAGATAGTCCCTGACTGCGGCAAGTGTCGGGTGGGTACAGTCAAGCCCAAAGGACAGCAAACGGCGGAGCATTCCCTCGGTTGTCCCGTGAAACGGTTCCCAGAAGCCGCGTTCGTTTTGTGCCGCAGCAATCTTCTCAACATGCGGATGCGAAATGACCGCTTCATACGCCGCACAATAGTCGGGGTGTTCACTGTCATATCCGAGCAAATCCCGATAAATGATATACCGGGGAATCGGATCGGGATTCATCGAAAGCAGTTTTTTTGCGCAGGCAATTCTGTCGTAGTCCCTCAAAAGCATGGAAGCCTCCTGTGATTTCCACGGAAACCAATGTGTTCCATAGAAAAACGGGGTACCGCGAAACCGCAGCACCCCGGCAAACATTATTCAGATTAAGAATCAATCGAAGTAAAGACATCGATCAGCTCTGCGAGCTTCTTTTCGTAGGTCTTTTCCTTCTTTGCATACATAGATGCGAAGTCGGACTTCTTACCGCCGATCAGATCACGTTCGATCAGACCGACACCGCCAAGTGCGTAGTTGTAGATAAACGCAAAGTCGGTCGTACAGTTGTCATGGATGATATCGAGGATCTGGATTGCCTTATCGGTAGAGTCACGGTTGTACTTGACCTTGATTGCAACTTCATAGTATGCGGGAAGGACATCGCGGTAACCGAGGAATGCCATTTCTTCCATGATCGCGGTAGATTGTTCCACCTTGGTACAGGTTGTGGGCAGACATGCGGTAACGGAAATATCGTGCGCCAGAGACAGGTAGGTCGGTTCGCTTTCATCGTACTTGGGGAACGGAATGACAGCGTAATCAACTTCCTTGTTGCGGAGCAGTTCTGCCGTATAGAACCAGCCGGGCAGGAACAGAAGCTCATTTTCGTTGAACTTGTTCGGCATCAGGATGTCAAGGGAGTTATAGTCAGCCGTAAAGACGCGAACACCGGGATTTTCGTAATAGAGGCTGTACAGCTTCTGCGTATGGGTGACGGTCTTTTCATTGTTCATCATCAGAACGGGAATGTTGTCTGCGTCACGGGTGGTCGCGCGGATACCTGCGGCATAAGTAAAGTGGTCGGTCAGGTTTGCCGTAATGACGCCGATACCGTACTGGTCGTCTTCATCGAATGAGCCGTCACCGTTGAGGTCCTGATACATATCGGTACACATCTGGGACAGACGATCGAAGGTCCACTTGCCGTCCAGAACCTCGTCGTACATTTCTTCAATACCTTCGTAGTGCTGTGCATACAGCTGCTTGTTGACATAGAGACAGCCCATGTTGCGCAGGACGTTCAGGGTGATATCGCCGGTAACAAAATAGGTCTTTCCGTGACCGATGGACATTTCCTGAATGTGGTTCTGATACCACCACGGCTGATCGAGGTGCAGGTATTCAAGCCCATCCAGATTCAGCATGATGTTGTCAAGAACCAGGGGAGCCAGATTGTACTGGCAGCCGAAGATGATGTCATAATCATCGGAGCCTGCCTGAACAGATTTACGGATCGTAACAGCAATGTCCGTACCGCCGTTGAGGTAGTTGTCTTCATACGCCAGCTTGACATTGAACTTGTTCTCCAGTGCGAGGTTACGGTTGTAAACCGCGTCATTGACAACGTCGCCCGTTGCTTCATCGACGTGCATCGTGAATGAATCGTTTTCAAAGTAAGAGGATGAGAGGACTCGCATGGTATCGCCGCCGAAATCCAGCCCGTCGGGAACGAGGGATTTGATTGTTTCTTCGGTTTCGACAGCTTCGGTTTCAACTGCCGCGTCAGCACCGGTGGTAACGACCGCTTCACCGCCGTCACCGCCGCAGGATGCCATGACCGAAGTCAGTGTCAGCGCAGCCAGAAGCAGGGAAAATACAGCTTTTGTTTTCATAACAGATAAATCCTTTCGTGAAATAATCGTTCTCGGGTTAATATCTTTATTATATCAAAGAATCACGAAAAAGTAAAGGGTTCTTCTCAATTTTTTGAAAAATGTATAAAAATTCAAACAGGGGCTTGACAAACGAAAAAGTTTGTGATATTATTTTAGACAATGAAATGCGACGATCGGAAACCAGTAACCTACACGAACCTTCCAGAGAGATGTCGGTGGTGCAAGACATTAAGGGGACGCGGGTGAAATACATTCCGGGAGCAGCGCACCGAATTCTGTTGGATTGGATCCGTCCCGCAAAACAGAGGCTGCGACGGCTTGCACCCGTTACCGTGCAGGGGATATAACACCGGATGCCGATGTGGCTGCGGTCCGTATCCCGCAGAGCGCCCTCATCGCGCAAGCAATGGGGGAACCGAGGTGGTACCGCGGATTTCTTTTCCGCCCTCGATGGATATCTATTCATGTTTGTCATGAATGCGGATGTCATCGGGGCGTTTTTCTTTTGCAAAAATTGCCCCGAACCAAAAACTTTTCTGAAAGGATCTACTGTCATGATGATCAAAATTGCTCTTTTACTTGTCTTCTTCGCTGTGATGATTACGGTCGGTGTGCTTTGCCGCCGTTCCGCGACTGATGTCAACGGCTTTGTGCTCGGCGGACGTTCCGTCGGTCCCTGGCTGACGGCCTTTGCATACGGTACGTCATACTTTTCCGCAGTTATTTTTATCGGTTATGCAGGACAGTTCGGCTGGAAATTCGGTCTTGCCTCCACATGGATCGGCATCGGCAATGCCATCCTCGGTTCTCTGCTTGCCTGGGTCATTCTCGGACGCAGAACACGCCTGATGACCCAGCACCTCGGCTCCGCAACGATGCCGGAATTTTTTGAAAAGCGGTATCTGTCAAAGAATCTCAAGATCGTCGCCGCTGTTATTATCTTTGTTTTCATGATTCCCTACACCGCATCGCTTTACAACGGTCTTTCCCGTCTGTTCTCCATGGCATTTTCCATTGACTACAGCGTCTGCATCGTCGTAATGGCACTGCTCACCGCAGTCTATGTCATTGTCGGCGGATATATGGCAACTGCCGTCAACGATTTTATTCAGGGCATCATCATGCTCTTCGGAATAGTCGCGGTCATCGCGGCGGTTCTTTCGCAGAACGGCGGTCTGATGGGCTCCATTGCAGGACTGGCGGAGGTTGCCGATCCCGCATTGGAATACGGTTCTGTTCCCGGTATCTTTGTGTCCATGTTCGGTCCCGACCCGATCAATCTGCTTGCGGTTGTCCTTCTGACCTCGCTCGGCACCTGGGGTCTGCCGCAGATGGTCGGCAAGTTCTACGCCATCAAAAGCGAAAAGGCCATTGGCAAGGGAACCATCATTTCCACGCTGTTCGCTGTTGTTGTCGCCGGCGGCTGTTACTTCCTCGGCGGGTTCGGCCGTCTGTTCTACACACCCGGTGAAAACAGCACGGTTATTTTCGACGATATCATCCCGACGATGCTCGAAAACCTGCCCGATCTTCTGATGGCAGTCGTCGTCATTCTCGTGCTCTCTGCTTCCATGTCGACCCTCTCCTCGCTCGTTCTGACCTCCTCCTCGACGGTGACGATCGACTTGATCAAACCGCTGTCGAAGAATTTCAGCGAAAAGAAACAGCTCATCACCCTGCGTTTCTTCATCGCCGTCTTCGTCATCATCTCCGCGGTCATCGCGCTGCTTCAGCATATGTTCAATATCTCCTCCATTGCACAGCTGATGGGAATTTCCTGGGGTGCACTGGCAGGCGCGTTCCTCGCTCCGTTCCTCTACGGTCTGTACTGGAAACGTACGACCCGTGCGGCATGCTGGGTCTCCTTCGGCTTCAGCGTTGTCGTCATGATCGCCAACATGCTCGCGCGTTCCGCATTCCCGACCATCATCCAGTCTCCCGTCAACTGCGGTGCGTTTGTCATGCTCGTATCGCTGGTTCTCGTCCCTGTTGTCAGCCTTCTGACACCTGCACCGAAACAGGATGCGGTTGACGGTATGTTCACCTGCTACGATGTGGAATCTGTTGCTCCCGCAAAGGAACATCTTGGTAAATAAAGTTCCGCTTGACAGAGATACCTCCCCATGCTATAATAGAAAAAACGGGAGGTATTCTGTCATGAAACGAAAATGGATTCCGATCATCCTCGTTGTGATTCTTGCCATCATCGCATCCGCGGTTCTGTATGCTCTGCGTCCGCTTGGATATACCGTTTCCGACGGGTTGACCGAGGTTCGTCCGGCACCCATGCCGCAGCAGCCATTGACCGGGCTTACCGTCGGCAATGCACAATACCGGA
>JAFYTT010000044.1 GCA_017558715.1 Clostridia bacterium
GTCTGACCCGCATTACGCCCGAGGGCACTCTGGAATATGCACTCGCCAAGGACATCAAGATCATCGAAAACGAAGAAGACAATGAATACATGATGCAGATCGAGCTCGTTGAGACCGCATGGTCCGACGGCCGTCAGGTCTCCGCAGACGACGTCATCTACGCATGGAAGCGTCTGCTTGAACCGGACTACAAGTCCACTGCATGTGCTATGCTTTACGATATCAAGAATGCCCGCGCTGTCCGTGCAGGTGATGCTACCATCGACGACCTCGGTCTCGAAGCACTTGATACCACCCTTCTGCAGATCACCTTCGAAGGCAAGATCGACTACGATCTGTTCCTCGAATACTGCGCATCTCCCGCTCTCGTTCCCCTTCGTGAAGACGTTGTCGGCCGTTACTCCGATATCACTTCCGCTGAATACTGGGCAAAGAAGTCCGCTACCACGCTCGCATCCGGCCCCTTCTGTGTCAAGAACATGGACCCCGATGCTGCAGGTAAGACTCTGACTCTCCAGAGAAACGACTACTATCGTGCGCTTGACGGTAACAAGGAAGGCAAGATCGATAAGTACGTTACCCCGTACAGACTGAACATGAACTTCGGTTACGATGCTGAAGGCAGAACCACCGCATACAACTACGATTACAACACCGGCGCGATTGAAATCACCGGCGGTACGCTCAACACCATTGACGACCAGATCCTGTACCTCGCTGACGTCCCGGAAACCACCGAAGGCGCTCACGTTCAGGATACCTTCTCTGCATACTCTCTGTACATCAACTGCAACAACGGTGTTCTCTCCGAAGCAAAGGTCAGACAGGCACTCTCCGTTGCACTTGACAGAAACAAGATCGCAGGCATGCTGAATGCAACCGAAGCAGCTACCGGTCTCGTTACCAAGCCCGTTTCCGCAACCACCCTCGGCGGTCAGTCTTTCCGTGACCTCGCAGGCAACACTGTTTCTCCCTCCGCTGACGAAGCAAAGGCAAAGAGCCTCCTCTCCGAAGCAGGCGTTAAGTCCGGCAAGATCACCTACACCTATTACAAGGGTCGTGACGGCGCAGCAGCAGTTGCTGAATACGTCAAGTCCGTTTGGGAAGGTCTCGGCTTCTCCGTTGAACTCGATGAAAAGGGTATCAACCAGTACTCCAACAAGCTGATTGCAGATGCAGATACCGGCGAATATGATTTCGACGTTCTCGCTCTGGACTACCATTCCCTGTCCACCAACGCATTCTCCGTTCTCGCTCCGTTTGCAGTTCCGTTCTCCGGCTCCGCAAAGGATACCGCACACAATGACTTCTCCGACAAGCCCTCCATGTCCGGCTACGCAAGCGATGCTTACGATGCACTCATCGAAGAAGCATACGCAGCTGAAACCCGTGACGCTATGGCAGCAAAGCTCGTCGAAGCAGAAAAGCTCCTGATGACCGATTGCCCGATCATCCCGCTCGTATTCGACAAGGATACTTACATTTACAACTCCGAAGTTCTCTCCAAGATCGAACCCAATGTTCAGGGTATCAGCGTCTTCACCAAGATGAAGATGAAGAACTTCGAGCTGTACGAACCTGTTGAAACGCTCGCTCCCGAAGATGCAGCAACTGCTGAAGCAGAACCTGCAGCATAAATCAAACATTTATCCGAAAGATGCAAGCTTGTACTTGCATCTTTCTTTTTTTGCATAGATTATTTCATATCGGTCATACTGAAACATACGAAAACCATCCACAAGGAGCAGCATATGAACCAAACAATCAAACAGTATTTGTATACCGATATGGCATCAGAGCTCTACAAGTCCGCACAGGACGGAAAGCCACGCAAACTTCATCCGACAGGAAATCCGATCCATGACAGCGGTTTGGATTATTCCGAGCAATACTTTGGCGCAATTCGCCGCGAAAAGCTGGTGATCGCCGATGAAGAAGCATCTTCCATGCTCGGGAAAACCGTCGGCACTTATTATACGATTCACACAGGCGATCTCCGTCTGCTGTCTGATGAAGATATTCATGACTGCCAAGCCGCCCTGCGCGTCTCACTGCTCGATGCAATTTCCATTCTCTGTCCCGACTTCAAGATTCCCGATGACCCATTTGAAAACAATACGGTCGGCGGTGTCCGTGCTGACGCAGGATTTGATAAAGGCTCCGTTCTGCGCACGACGATCGATGATCCCGGAGAGGAAGCATGGGACAGACTCGGTGTTTCTCCCGAATGGGATCAGGGTGCGCATCTGTATCCCGTCCCACCCGCCAAAGTGATTCATGATCCCGCCGCGGCATCTGTCATCCCGGAAGGTGAACCTTTTTTGAAGGATACCAACAACTGTACCGCTGTCACGGATATTCCGCCCGCTCCGCTGTCTGAGCAGACACCGATTCGCCCGATCACCGTACTTGTCGTCGGACTTGGTAATCCTGCCCTGACAACCGATGCGCTCGGTCCACGGTGTGTCTCCCATCTCCGTGTGACCCGTCATATCGTCAGCAATACCGACAACACAGGAATTTTCCCCAGCGGGAATCAGATCCATCGCTTATGTGCCATCACACCGCTCGTTCTCGGGAAAACCGGCATTGAAACGCTGGAGCTGGTACGCGGTGCCGTTCACGCGGTAAAACCCGATCTTGTCATTTTAACAGATGCCCTTGCTGCCTCCGAGCTGGGATCTCTGACGAAAACGGTGCAGATTTCCACCACAGGCATTCATCCGGGCGGCGGTGTCGGAAACAAACGCCAGCCTCTTGATAAAGACACTCTCGGCGTTCCCGTATTAACCGTCGGCGTTCCAACCGTCATCGCGGCATCCACGCTGATCTACCGTGCGCTGGAAGGTGCCGGCATCCTCAAATCAGAAGACGCGCCGGATGATGTTCAGGATCGTATCCTTCACAGCGCACTTGCCAGTGCGGATGTCGGATATGTCGCACCAAAGGACATCGACGAATCGGTGACCGCGTTTTCCCGTCTGATTGCAGATACCATCAATGAGCTGACTCTCGGCGCCGCACTTGCATCCTCCCTTGGACGCGGATTCTGAATCTGCGAAAAATTTTTCCATGACAGTTCTATCCGCCTTTCCGTCTGCATATATATGGTATCACAGCCGGACTGCAAACGGGAAAGGGGATGGAACATGTGGATACAGGCAGACAGACACATCATGCATCGGTCAATCCGTTTCTGCAGTCTGTACGAAACTATTACCAGAGCTTTCTTCTCCATCTGCTGCTCGGTCTGAGTGTCACCGGATTGCTCCTGCTCAGCGTAATCGCACTCAACGCATATCTTCCCACCGCAGTTCAGACGCTGCATTCTGCTGTTTTGCTTCCACAGCATCCGAAGTCTCACAGGAATCCGAAAGCCGTTTTGTCACAGGCGGTATTTGAACAGTCGGTCTACACACTGCCCGGAACTGCCAATGCGTATTTCCCCGAAACGTATACAACCGCAAAGATAACGGAGCGCACAACAGCCTATCTTATGACTGAGGCATCACTTGCAATCAAAGACGGAACGGAACCGCTCGGACATCCGATTCTGGACAGTGCTCCCATACCCGCGGTTTCCCCATCACCATCTGACAACACAGACATGCCCGAAGATCACATCGCCATCCGTGCTGTCGATCTGTCTCAATCCGCACAATTCAGTGAAGATAACAGCGGCATCCTGTTTTCCAACCAGACAGGCTATACCATCCGACCGCAGCCCTATTTATCTGCGGTATACCCGATTGATGCCCCGACTCTGCCTGTGATGTCAACAAAAGACCGTACGAGCGGTCCGCTTGTACTGATCCTGCACACCCACGGCACAGAAGCCTATGCGCCCGACGG
This sequence comes from Clostridia bacterium, assembly GCA_017558715.1. GTDB lineage: Bacteria > Bacillota > Clostridia > Oscillospirales > CAG-272 > RGIG3925. The sequence goes on from JAFYTT010000044.1 coordinate 3,853, forward strand.
TGCGGAATCCGTTCCCACCGATTATCCGTACCGCTCGGACGATATCACGGAAAATGTCGTTTCGGTCGGCGCTGTGCTTGCAAAAACATTGACCGATGCCGGCATTCCGGTTCTGCACTGCGAAACGATGTTTGATGCGGCGTCCTACCCCGATTCCTACAATCTTGCCGCCGCATACATACGGGAAACGCTTGCCGCCCATCCATCGATTCAATATGTGTTTGATGTCCACAGAGACGCTCTGCAGGCATCAGACGGCAGTATGCTCCGCCCGGTCACAAAGATCGGCGAAGAGGTCTGTGCGCAGGTCATGAGTGTCGTCGGGACTGACAGCGCCGGCGCTTATTATCCCGATTGGCAAAAGCGGCTGACCGTTGCCGTGCATTTGCAGAAACGGCTGAACGATGCCTACCGTGCCTTCGCGCGTCCGATCAATCTGCGCACAGCAACCTTCAATGCCCAATACGCCGCAGGATCTCTTCTGCTGGAAATCGGTGCGGCAGGAAACAGCGCAGAGGAAGCTCGATCTGCCGCGTATCACCTGGGGGTCATATTGTCCAAGCTGATTCTGAACCCCTGATGACCGTCAATCTGCGGGCAAATCGGATTCTGCTGCCATATCCGGTAAGGGGAGCACAAAATCCTCCGGCAAACGGTCGGCCGGACGCGGCTGTATCGGCAGTTCCGCTGGCGCAGGTTCGGACGGTGCTTCCATCGGCGGGAGTACGGTGTCATCATCGGGCGCAGGTTCTGTCGGCATTTCGTCATCTGCGTCAAATAACGGAAAACAGGACAGTGCGGCGGCGGAAACAGGACTTGGGAAAATCGATGTACCGGACAGCATACCCGAATAACAGCAATCTGTTACGGGGATGGCGAATCGTACGCCCGCAATATGCACACAGCGCGCCTGATCGTAGACATACGTATTCAGCGGACGGTCAAGCGCATCGTTGTCATGCGCGCAGATCAGCGGTACGCCGTCACGCATCCCCGTTACGATCAACGTATGATAGAACGTCCCGTCGCTCCGTCCAAGCTGGATGATATCGCCCATCTCCGCGCTCTCAATCGGTATTTCCGTCCCATAAGGTCCCACATCCATATTGTCCGTCAGAAAATTATATAAGAACGGCACTCCGGTCCATGCAGGTGCGTAGTCGCCCTGTGCGCGGTAATACCACCCAAAGGTCGGTGTTTCATTCATGACACAGCTCCCCGCAAAGATGCATTGTGAAACAAAATTGGTACAGTCCCCGCCGAACGCATCGAAGCGCGAAAACAGCGGATTGCGGGACAGTGCCCAGGTTCTTGCATACTCCACGGCATGAATACGGTGATATGGCTTGATAGCAGTCATAGTATGTGGCTCCTTTCCGATGATTCCGTCATCAGTATATGCAGAGAACCCCAAAAAGGACAATAAAAATACCATGCTCGATGGAATAACATCCCAAAGAGCATGGTGTTTATGATATGAAATCAGGTCCACGTGTCCAAAAGATCCGAGCAATCCACATATTCGTGATGGATATCGGAAATGCCGTTTTCTGTTACGCGCAGAACCGTACCGCCGTTGAGAAACGGACGCCAGTAGGCAGAAGGTCCTGTTTTCAGCGAATAACACAGCTTGATGCCGTGATGGTCGATGAACCAGTTGTTGATATGATCATGTCCGACCAGCACATGCTTTGTCGTCCGCCCTGCCAACAGAACATCAAACACACCGTCCTCGACACAGCATGCGCCAATCCCCTCATATTCGACGCCGACAGCTGACACGCCATCCTTCCACGCTGCAGGATAATTGGTCTGACATTCATACTGCAGATTCGCCCAGTCGATATTCTCTCGGTACGCTTCTGCAGACGCTGTGTAATAGGCATACATCGGCATGTGCATCACGAGTGCCGTATCGGTACAGCCGCGTGCCTTGAGCTGTTCATTCTGCGTCTGATACCACGCAAGCTGTTCGTCGTTCAGTCTGCCCCAGGTGTTATGACTTTCTCCATTCGCATCCGTATAGGTATAGCGGTTATGCGAATCCATCATGAAAAGCGCTTCGACGGGGTGTCCGCACTCCTCAATGACGATGACATAATTTCCGCAGCCCATCGAAGATGCGCCTTTTTCGAACAAACAATGCCTGCTTGCAAGAAAAACATCGGCGACACCGCTGACAAATTCATCGCCGCACTGATTGTCATGATTGCCCATCACAGGCGCCCACGGAATCCCGAAGCTGTCAAAATAATCGGCAAGCCATGCATGTGCCGCATCGTCGCCTGCCCATGAAATATCACCCGATACCGTAATCAGGTCGGGCTTGACACGGTCGATCGCTTCCGAAACCGTTCTCTCAAAGATCTGTCGGAACAGATGCCCCTCTTCAAGCTCGCTTTTTTTCATGTGCGTATCGGAAAAGTTCAGAATCACAAAATCCCGTCCGGGTTGTTTCGGTAGTACAAACATCGTCTTCCCTCACGCCTCGGCGACAAGCGCGCTGACATCGACAAATTCGTGGTGAACGCCATCCACGCCTACAGAACCGATTTTCAGTACAGTACCGCCATTGAGGACAGGTGTCCAATAACAGCCCGCACCTGCCTTCAGGCTGAATACGAGCTTGACCCCCTCATAGTTGATGATCCAGTTATTGACATGGTCATGACCGACGATAACGTACTTGGTAGAACCGAGATCGCGGACAATTTCAAAAACACCGTCATCGATGCCGTAAGAACCGATGCCTTCATACTGGACACCGAGAGCGTCCTCATAACCGGGGTTCCAACAGTCCGCACCGGGAATCGCAGTTTCCGGTGTCCATGTTTTGCGCGCGGTTTCATCGTAGTTTTTATATGCCGCCTGTGCCGCAGTATTGTAGGCATAGAACGGAATGTGCATGATGATGGAGGTATCGTCACAGCCCATCTCCCGCAGAGCGGCAATCTGATCCCTGTACCATTCCATCTGCGGCTCGGTCAGACGCGCCCAGGAAATCTGTTCGTTGCCGTCCGCATCGGTATACGGTGCACGGTCATGCGAGTCGATCATCAGAATTGCGGAAACGATCTTTCCGTCTTCCTCGACAGCAATGACATAGTTGCCGTTGCCGATCGACGGATCACCTTTTTCGTAAAGACAGTATTTGTGTGTCAGATAACGGTCGGCAACCGTATCGATGTATTCCGGACCGTTCTGATTATCATGATTGCCCCAGACCGGCGCCCACGGAATTTCAAAGCTGTCAAGGAAATCGGCGAGCATATCGTATGCATGATCCGAGCCCGCCCACGAAAGGTCGCCCGATACGGTAATCAAATCGGGTTTCACACGGTCGACGAGTGTGCGCACAGTGTGTTCCAGAATGCGGCGATTCTTGTGTCCCTCCGCCCATTCACCGTCGCCGAGCTGCGGGTCGGACAGATTCAGAACGAGAAACGGTTTTCCGGGTGTTTTTTTCAGTGTAAACATAAATGTATCCTTTCTTGTCTGTATAAATCGTTGTTAAAAAATCAGGATGCCTGCCTCAAAACGGCACGGTCATCCTGATGCAGTTTTTATTTGATAATTTTGAAGGCTTCGAGAATGGTCAGCTCACGCGCTTTTCCCTGTACAGCGGACACAATACCGAAGATATTGACGCACCACAGAACAAAGTTCAGAAGACCGAATGCAATACCGATGATCCAGCCGATCACAGGAATCCAACCAACCAGAGACGTGACAATGGAACCTGCAACCTCAGCTGCAAGGTGAAGCAGAAGCAGATTCAGACCAACCTTTGCATGATACTGGGTATACGGGGATTCCTTCATCGCGACCAGCGGAATCAGAACGAGAATGTGCAGGTACGCCAGAATCGATACATAACGGTTGGCGTTGATATCCTCCGCTCTGTAGTTCGCAGTGGTGTCGGTATAGGCAATAAACTTATCAAAACCGCCGCCTGCTCCGTTTGTTTTCTGCTGATTCTGCGAGGATGCGGTATTCTGTGCGGGAGCACTCCCGGAATCGACCGGCGCACCGCAAGCAGTACAGAATTTGGAGCCGTCCTCAACCTTTGCTCCACACTGATTGCAAAATGCCATAATGATGTCCTTTCTCCGTTTTTCACGGCAGCAAATAGATTTACTGTCATCATTATACTAAAGAAGCGGGAATTTGTCAACGGTTTTACGGCAAAACAGAAGCATTTTGCATATTTTTTTGCTTTTCTCGGAAAAAATCGCCGTGACAGGTTGATTTTTTTGAAAGAACTTGATATAATAGTGATACATACGATTCGTTTTTCAAAAAGGAGAATTTTTACCATGAAAATGACACTCAGATGGTTCGGTGAAGGCTACGACTCTGTCAAGCTGCGCGAAATTCGCCAGATTCCCGGTGTTGTCGGCGTTATCACGACCCTTTATAACAGACAGGCAGGCGAGCTTTGGCCGCGCGAAGAAATTGCCGCACTGAAGGCAAAGGTTGAGGCAGAAAATCTGGAAATTTCCGGTATTGAATCGGTCAATATCCACGACGATATCAAAATCGGTCTGCCCTCCCGCGACAAATACATCGAAAATTACATCAAGACCCTCGAAAACCTCGGTGAAGAAGGCATCAAGATGGTCTGCTACAACTTCATGCCCGTCTTTGACTGGACAAGAACCAACCTTGCAAAGCCGCGTCACGACGGTTCCACCGTGCTTGCATACGATCAGTCCGTTGTCGATTCCATCGATCCGCAGGTCTTCTTTGACCAGACCGACGCAAACTCCAACGGTTTTGTCATGCCCGGCTGGGAACCCGAACGCCTCTCCCGCGTCAAGGAACTGTTCGAAGCATACAAGGATGTCACCGAAGAAAAGCTGTTTGACAACCTCGTTTACTTCTTAAAGGCGATCATGCCGACCTGCGACAAGTACGGCATCAATATGGCGATCCACCCCGACGATCCCGCATGGCCGGTCTTTGATCTGCCGCGTATCATCACCTGCAAGGAAAATGTCCTCAAGCTCTTCCGGGCTGTTGACAACCCCCACAACGGTCTGACCTTCTGCACCGGCTCTCTCGGCACGACACTTGCAAACGACCTGCCCGACACCATCCGTGCATGCAAGGGACGCATCCACTTCGCACACGTCCGTAACCTCCAGCACTTCGCACCGGGTCTGTTTGAAGAAGCAGCACACCTGTCCGCTGACGGTTCCTTCGATATGTACGAAATCGTCAAGGCGCTGTACGACATCGGCTTCGACGGTCCCATCCGTCCCGACCACGGACGTACCCTTTGGGGTGAGGTCTGTATGCCCGGCTATGGTCTTTATGACCGCGCCATGGGTGCATGCTACATCAACGGTCTGTGGGAAGCCATCGACAAGGCAACCCAGAGAAAAGATCAGCTTCTGTAAGAGAGGAGAATACTCCCATGTTATATCTGAACGAAAAAGCACTTGCCGACAAGGAAGCATTCGCCGCTGCCGGCATCAAGCTCCCCGCCTATGACCGCGCGGCAATGATTGCAAAGACAGTTGCAGAACCGACCTGGCTGCACTTTGGCGCCGGCAACCTGTTCCGTGCATTCCCTGCCAAGGTCTGTGACCACCTGCTTTCCGCCGGTATTCTTGATCGCGGTGTCATTGCTGCAGAAGGCTTTGACTACGAAATCATCGACAAGATCTACGCGCCGCACGACAATCTGTCCCTCTCCGTAACACTCCTGGCTGACGGCAACGTCGAAAAGGAAGTCATCGGTTCCGTCGCGGAATCCGTCAAGGCAGATGAGGACGGTCTTGCACGCCTTTCCGAAATCTTCTGCGCACCTTCGCTGCAGATGGTTTCCTTTACCATCACCGAAAAAGGCTATGCCATCCGCCGTCCCGACGGTACGATTGCCCCCGCCGTTGAAGAAGACATGAACGGCTGTCCGTGTTGCGCAAAAACGTTCCTTGCTCGTCTGACCGCACTCCTTTACAAGCGTTTCAAGGCAGGTGCATACCCGCTGGCGCTTGTCTCTATGGACAACTGCTCCCACAACGGTGACAAGCTGAAGGCTGCTGTTCTTGCCATTGCAGAAGCGTGGGCAGCAAACGAAAAGGTCGGTGCTGACTTTGTCGCTTATCTGAACGACGAATCCAAGATCGCATTCCCGATCTCCATGATCGATAAGATTACCCCCAGACCCGACGCGAATGTTGCAAAGATGCTCTCTGACGTCGGTTTTGGTGATACAGAAACGATCGTTACCAACAAGAACACCTACATTGCACCGTTCGTCAATGCAGAAAAACCGCAGTACCTCGTCATTGAAGATAAGTTCCCCGCAGGTCATCCGGCACTCGAGCAGGGCAGTGTCATCTTCACCGAACGCGAAACCGTTGACAAGACCGAAAAGATGAAGGTCTGCACCTGCTTAAATCCCCTTCATACCGCACTGGCTGTTTACGGCTGTCTGCTCGGTTACACGCTGATCTCCGCGGAAATGAAGGATCCCGAACTTGCGGCAATGGTCGATGTCATCGGCTACAAGGAAGGTCTTCCCGTCGTTGTCAATCCCGGCATTCTCGATCCGCAGGCATTCATTGACGAAGTCGTCAAGGTTCGTCTGCCCAACCCGTTCATGCCCGATGCTCCGCAGAGAATCGCAACCGATACCTCCCAGAAGATGTCCGTCCGCTTCGGCGAAACGATCAAGGCATATCTGGCAGCAGGCATGGATGTCACGACCCTCAAGGCTATTCCGCTCGTCGTTGCAGGCTGGTGCCGTTATCTGATGGGACTGGATGACAACGGTGAGGCATTTACGATCTCCTCTGACCCGCTGCTGTCCGAGCTTCAGCCGTATCTCGCTGACATTCAGCTTGGCAAGGCTTGCCCTGTCTGTGTACACAAGGCGCTGCAGCCGATCCTCTCCAACGCAAACATCTTCGCCGTTGACCTCTACGAAGCAGGTCTTGGCGAAACCGTCGAAGCGCTGTTCTTGAAGCTGGTCGCAGGTCCCGGCGCGATCCGCACGGTACTGAAGGAAACATTCACAGCATAACCGCTGTTAAACAGAAAGGAACGATCTCATGTTAAAAGGAATTCCGAAGATCATCTCCCCCGAACTTTTGAAGATCATGGCAGAAATGGGACACGGTGATGAAATCGTCATCGGCGACGGCAACTTCCCCGGTGCGTCCATGGGTCAGAGACTCGTCCGCTGTGACGGTCACGACGCGCCCGCGCTGCTCGAAGCGATGCTCAAGCTGTTCCCGCTCGATACGTATGCAAAGCCTGTCTATCTGATGGAAAAGGTTCCCGGCGACACCGTCGAAACCCCCATCTGGGACACCTATGCAGAACTGATCAAGCCCTATACCGACGAGGCTCCCGAAATGATCGAGCGTTTTGCATTCTACGAACGCGCAAAGAAGGCATACTGTGTCATCCAGACCGGCGAGTCCGCACTGTATGCAAATGTCATTCTCAAAAAAGGTGTTGTCACCGATTAACATCTCGTAACCAACCGAAATCGGCATTCGTTTTCGGTCAAACATAGAAATTTATATTACATGGAGGAAACACTCATGGAAAAAGTAAAGGCTGCTCTCATTGGCTGCGGCGGCAGAAACGGCGTTCATTTTCAGAAGCTCTCCGTCATGGAAGACGTTGATCTGATCGGTTTCTGCGACACAGATGTTGCCCGTGCACAGGCAATGGCTGACAAGTACGGCTCCGGCAAAGTTTATGACAACTACAAGTCGATGCTCGACGACATCAAGCCCGATGTCATCTTCATCGCAGTTCCCCCGCACCAGCACGGTGAAATCGAAAATGCAATCATCGACCTCGGCATCCCGTTCCAGGTTGAAAAGCCGATGGCTCTCGACCTCGGTGTTGCAGAACAGATTCTCGCACGCGTTGAAGAAAAGGGTCTGCTCACCAACGTCGGTTTCCAGGACAGATGGCAGAACCTGACCGAAACAATGAAGGACTTCTGTCAAGAACACACCCCTGTTGTTGTCCGCGGCTCGTGGCTGGGCGGCATTCCCGGCGTTTGGTGGTGGAGACAGCAGGAAACCTGCGGCGGTCAGATCATTGAA
>JAFYTT010000420.1 GCA_017558715.1 Clostridia bacterium
CTATCGCCATCAGAATCACCCCAGCCCGTTTTAAGATACTCATCTTACGCCCACGGGTCGGCAGATTTCGGATCGCGGATGCCGACCAGAATGAACTGATCCCACAAGAACCACTTGCCGTCGCTGCCGCGCTGACGGAGGACGATCTCACGGGGATTGTCCGCACCGCCGCTTTCGAGGAACACCTTCATGTAACCGGGATTGTCATCGGAATAGGGGTTTGTGAAGATCGTCAGCGTGTACGGCTCATCGGGCGTATAGTCGTTGTCGGGCTTTGCACCTTTGAAATACGAGAACGGAATATAGGTCTTTCCGTCACGGAAACGGTCATCGAGGAACGAGATATCCATGTTGGAAAGGGGTCTCGGTCCGCGAAGCCAGTTGAGCATTTCGATACCGATCTGTTTATCTGCTGCATAAGCACAGATGGCACAGACGGTCAGTGCTGCTGCCTTGAAGGGCGTATCAAGGTCAGCTTCGGGTGTCGCCTGCAACTCGGCAAGCGATTCGGGAAGTGCGGTAAAGGTGAAGGTCTCGCGCTTGGATGCGAAATTTTCCGCCACATTCTGTGCAGCTTCTTTGACTGCATCCGCGGCAACCTTCTTCAGTCGGTCAAAAATAGACATGTTGATTCCTCCTTGAAATTATTTGATACAATTTATAAATTCTTATTAAAATTTAACTTCTTTTGGAAATGATTCAGATACGATGTCCGCATTCGGGACAGAATTTTACATCGTTTGCGACAATAGTATCGCACCGATGACAAAAGCGATGCCGCTTTTTGTACTGCTGAAACAGCGTTTCCCCCGACAGCACTCCGCCGCAGGAGCAATGGATTCGGTCAGCCGATGCGGGGCGTCCGCAGCTTGTGCAGATTCTGATATTGCGCATAACGTTCAACCCGAATCCGTACCGTTCCATATTGGACTTGCGCAGATTTTCATTTCTTGTCACGCGGAATTCCTCAATTGTCATCGACGGCTTCCTCCCTGTACTGCAATTTTACACCGCATTTCCGACAGAACACGTCTGTGATGTCAACCTTTGTCCCGCATTGCGTGCAGTATTTCGGTTTGTCCTCCCATGGCGTACAGTCAACACAGTGCAGAACATCGGCATTGTACATGGCATCACACACCCACTTGCCGCATTTATGGCACAGATTAAAATGACTGCGGCCTTCGTTGTTCCATGCAGTCTCCAATTCCTGTTCCGGGTTGGTGCCGGGATAACACTTCGTCGTCACCATCACCATCCCGCTTGCCTGACAGAAAAAGCGATATCGGGTTCCTTTTTCCTCTTTCAGGATCTTGAAGTCCGCGATTTTTTGTTTCTCCATATCGCCAGACACCTCTTCTATGCTGCAGTCTTATCCGGCTGCATTCGGGTTGATGAAACGGAAGACATCTTCCCCTGTTTCAGACATGGTCTGTGACAGCGCCATACCGCCGGCAGTACGGAGAATCAATGCCTTTTTGAAGTCCTGCCAATCGGTTTCGTACGATGCGCGTATGACGGTATCGCCCTCGCCCATGACCAGCCGCAGATTCAGATCAATCAGTGCCGCATCACTCGTTGCTGACCAGTATCCGACATACATGACATCGGTTCTGTCGCCGTTCTCCACCGTATAGACCGCATGACCGTCGGAGATCAGCTGCAAGCGGTAAACCGTGCCGTCCGCCATGACCGATGTCCACTCACCGTCAAACAGCGTAAAATCGAAAGGTGTAAAGCCAATGACCCAGTTTTCCATGCCGTCCAGCAGAGGATTGCCGCTGATGTTGTACAGCGTCAGATTGCCGTCGTAGGTATCCCATTCAAATACGCCGTCAAAATCGTAGTGATCGGTGACATCCGCCGTAACGGAGCCGCCGTGCAGATCCAGTGTCAGATTGCCGTTTGTATCCGCCGACCAACTGCCCGAAAACTCCTCGCACATCTCACCGTTGAACCCGTAGCCGTAGCGGTAAGAAGCCGTACCGTCCGCGTTCAGCATCAGATGCAAATCCATTTCATAGCCGTCGTGCCGTACCGCGCTTGCGTACCAGTCGCCAATGCAGTCACCGGGGTCTGCCACCGCCGCTGTAATGCCGTCATACGGATCAAACGCAGGGCTGACCATTCCTTCACAGCGGAAGGTCAGATCGGCACCGTTTTCGCCGTCCATGAGGGATGTTCCGTCCTGCAGGCGCAGATGCAGCGTCGTGTCGGAATCGAGGAGGTTGTAGGAATATACCGATTCCACAGTGCGCGTTTCGGGAACATAGCCAAGCTCCAGATCAAAGACACCGCCCGTCAGCTCCAGCGCGAGATTGTCGCCGAGCGCACGCCATGTACCGCCGAAGGTTTCACCCATTTCGCTGTTTGCCCAGCCCCAGGAGTAGGAGGCAAGACCGTCTTCCGACAGATTGAGATACAAAAGGATTTCATCGCCGTCAGCGGTTTCATAGATTGTTGTCCACCATCCCGCAATTCTGTCACCGATCAAGGTACTGCCGATGCCCGGAATCACCTGACTGTAGGGAGTGAAGTCATAAACGGCATCGTTCTGCTGCAGCCGTCCGTTTTCCAGACTCAGACATAGGAAATATTCCACCGTTTCACCGTCTTTTTCCGCGGTCACGCAGAACGACGGAACGATGTCGCTGACGTTGCCCTGCAAAAGGACGGGATCATTTCCTTCGTAAAGCTTATCGCCGACCATCGGCATACCGTCGTTGTTCGGGTCCATAACGTATGCGGAAACCGTCATCGTCCAGCCGTCAGCCGGAACAACGGCATAAAGCTCCGTACCTTCCGCACGCAGATATTGTGCTTCGGGCATTTCCGCAAGCCACGGATACGCGCCGATGAAGTCACCGCCGAGGTTTTGTATGTACGCCATGGCATCGGAATAGTCTCCCTCACATGTGCCGAGGAATGCCGTGCCAAGTGATGTTTTTTCGTCTGCGATCTGAACCTGCAGTTCCTGAAGACTGCTTTTTGCGTCTGCTGTGAACATGTCCTTTTCGGTGGAAGGCTGTGTCTGCACATCGGTCTGCTCAGCGGTATCGGAAGCGTCCGTAATCCCAACCGCCGCAGATTCTGTTTCGGTCTCATTGCCCGCCCCGCCCAAAAGATCACATCCGGACAGAACCAGGGAAAAGATCATAATGAGCGACAAAATTTTCTTCTTCATGACAGCCACTCTCGCTTATAAAAAAGCGCCTTTCTTCGTTATAGTGCGATATGCCGAAGGATCGGCATATTTCATGGAAAACCGATCGTCAGATTTCAAAAAAACAGCAATCTCTATTGAAAAAACAGAAGAATTGTGCTATAATAAATAATATGACTCAAATAAACAAAAACACGGAATTCTGCGAAAAAGCGTGACCGATGAATGTTGGCGCACCGTCGGTCACAGCATCACGGACGTTGATCCGTCATGCCAGGCTTCTTTCTCACAGAAAGATCCGTGTCGATATGTAATTCACACACACAACCATAGCTTATAGCCTCTTTGACCATGCTTGCAGTTATTATTATATCAATTTTGGGGTTTTTGTCTTCCCCAAAAACTTCAAATTGGGGAGATTCCGGTAAATATTCTATGGAAAATCCCCAAAATCGCAGAAAAATCAGTCAAGGAGATTGAAACATCATGCAAAAACTTCTCACACTTCTTCTCTCGCTTCTGCTGCTCACCAGTCTTGTCGGATGCCTCGCAGGATGCGGTGAACAGACCACCCTCGATCCGAACAACCCCGTCACGCTGTCCTTTTGGCACGTCTACGGGGAACAAGCAGATGCACCGATGAACCGACTTGTCGCGGAATTCAATGCGAGCGTTGGTCTGGAAAAAGGCATTGTTGTGAACGTCACCAATGTCACCAATACCTCCAAAATCGGAGGACAGCTGAAATCTGCCATGGACGGTGAACCCGGTGCTCCCGAAATGCCCGACATCTTTTCTTCCCATACCTCTCATGCAGGTCTGCTCGGTGCTGAAAATCTCGTCGATTGGAACACCTGGTTTACCGAAAAAGAACTCAAAAAATACGTTCCGGAATTTGTCGAAAGCGGCATGACTGATGCGGGACTGTCGATTTTCCCGCTGTCCAAGTCCAGTTATGCGCTGTTCCTTAACGGCACACAGTTTGCACGCTTTTCCGCAGATACCGGCGTGACCTACGACGACCTTGCCACATGGGAAGGCTTCTTTGCTGCTGCCGCGAAATATTATGAATGGTCGGGCGGAAAGACCTTCTGCGCAATGGACTATCTGATCCGCCATGTGGAACTCGATCTTCAGTCCAAAAAGGGCTCTCCCTTTTTCCTCGATGACGGTTGGTTTGATTTTGACGATTCCGCCGTATACGATTCCTGGATGATGTTTGCAGAGCCGCTGTCCAAGGGTCATATCGCCGTTTCCGAGCAGTATTCCAACACCCATGTCACCACGGGTGAAATGCTGTGCGGCATCGGTTCGACCGCTTCCATCACCTATTTCAGCGACACGGTCACTTATCCCGACAACACCACCGAACCGATGGATCTGCACATTCTTCCCCTTCCCATGAGCGGAAGCGAGATCGAATACATCCCGCAGAGCGGTGTCGGTATTGCATCCTATCAGACCACCGAACAGAAAGCGGAGGCAGCTTCTGTTTTCGTCCGCTGGCTTACCGAAGGCAAGCGTAATCTTGATTTTGCTGTACAGACGGGCTATATGCCGGTATGCACCGATGCTTATCAGGAGATCAAATCCTACGAGTATCCGAATGATGCTTATGCAAGCCTGTTTGATGCGATTTTCACGATGCGCGAAAAGTATACTGCCGTATCCAGACCCGACTTTGACGGCTATTACGCAAAGACCAATACACTGTATGACGGACTCCGTCAGATGCAGGGTGCGCTTGCAGACCGTGCCGATGCCGGCGAAGATGCAAAAACACTCGCAGAGGAAACATGGGAATTTTTCAAGTCTATTGAATAATTGCGCATGAACAACATTGCCAAATTTGTCTATGAAGCGGTCAGCCGAAGCAGCACACCCAGCCGATGGTCGCTGAAGCGCAGACTGTTCAGTTATATGATGCTGCTGGTATGTCTTTTGCTTCTGTTCCTTGTCACAGCACTGTTTCTGACCGATCAGTTTGACAACATCGAGGAAAACACATACGATGCGCTGGAAATGCAGATCAAAGTGTTTGAAAAAGACATTACGGACCACTTTGATACCATTGCCGCGGCAGGCATCAGTCTCTCCCAAACCGTGACCGAGCTGGTTGAGGACTATCTTACAGAGCATGACCTCCGTTTTTCCGATCTGACCGACAATGCAGATGCGATCGCACAGCTACAGTCAACTCTTCTCAAGCCTATGCTTCAGCAGCTGTCTCAGGAAAACTGCTCCGGCATTTATGTCCTCCTCGACACCACCGTCAACAGCAGTCTTGCCCATGCCGCATCGTCTCGAACCGGTATTTATTTACAAACAAACGGGTATAAATCTTCCTATAATCCGATCGTCCTGCTCCGCGGGAACGCCGAGGTCAGCCGCGAAAACGACATTATGCCGCACCGCAAATGGACTTTGGAATTTGATATATCGCACCTGCCGGAATTTGAAACGTTGTCACAGCACACCGCACTTCCGATTACGAAAACGTTCTGTTTCACGGATCTGATGACGATTCCGAGAACAGAAATGCGCGTCATGCTTCTGTGTGTTCCGATGATCGGCACGGACGGTACATTTCTCGGCATCTGCGGCTTTGAGATCAGCGAAAACTATTTTGCCTCCTATTACGCCCAGCCGACCAAGGTCGATCACCTGACCTACCTGTTTCTTCCGTCCCCGTCTGAGAAGGATTCCATTGATATCACCTCCGGCTTCAGCTGTGGAGATACCGACGGCTATTACAGAGCACCGCAGGGCACCCTCACCTCTCACGCCGAAGGCCACGGTCTGTATTCGTTCCACGGTGATGCCATTCCCTATCTCGGGATCACGGGTCAGATCACGCTGTCGCCGAACAATCCCGCGTATACGCTCGGTGTTCTGATGCGCAAGGCGGACTATGATCTCGAAAAACGCACGGAAACAATCAAGAATGTTTCTCTGTGGAGCGTTCTTCTGATTGCCGCTGTCGGCAGCTCTTATTATTTCAGCCGCCGTTTTCTGTCACCGATCCTGCACAGTTTGGAACAGCTGAAAACAGAAGAGGAAGTGACGGCATTCAGCAATATTCCGGAAATTGCCGACCTGTTTGAATTTCTCTCCGAAAAAGACCGTATGCATGAGGAATCCATGACCGAGCTTGCAGAGGAAAAGCAAACGGCAGAAAGCGAAAAAGAGTCCCTTCTGCAGAAATACGAGCGGGTACAGCTGGAATATCTGGAAACACAGCGCAAGCTTCGCGACGCAGAGCATTCCCTGAATGAGACACAGGAAGAACATAAAAGCACACAGACGGAATTTGAAAAAGCCCAGCTGGAGCTGCAGCGTCTTGCATACTCCCGCCAGGCAGAAATCGATCCCGATGCGTATATTCAGTTCTTAGACGGCATCGAAACGCTGACACCGACCGAACGGAAGATTTTCAACTATTATCTGGACGGTCTGAACGTCAAAGAGATCGCCGAAACGATCTCCGTCAAGGAAAGCACGGTTTATTCCCACAATAAGAATATCTACAGCAAGCTTGGCATCAATTCGCTCAAGCAGCTTCTGCGCTATTCCGCGCTGATGCGGCAGCAGGAGAAGGAGCGTGGATGAAGCGATACGCGTCTGCTGATAGATATTCCCTACAATTGATACCGCTGTTACACTTAAAAGACCGAATCACCCGCAAAAGTGATTCGGTCTTTTTGATGGGTTATGCTTGCGGCGCCGTCGGAACGAGGAAGATATCGTACGACATTCCACCGCTGGGGATATCCTTAATCTCGTTTTCATTCGGTCGATTAAAACCTGTAATGCTTTTGGCTGTAGCAGACCGCATCCACAGGGTATTTCCATATTGGGTTGTTCACACTCTATGATCTGGCAAGCAGCGTATGTGCTTACCAGTTTTATCCCAACCACAAATACAATGGAATCTTGCAAAAATTCCCCCATACATCATGTCCAATGCCACTAAGATAACAGCCCCCAAAAGATGAAGCAACACATCAAAGCACAGCTGAAACTCCAGCAAAGGAGAACAGGCTGTGCTTTGTCTGAAAAAAGGCATGACGAAAAAGCAGATCAAAAAATTTGCAAAAAAAGACTGTACAAACAAGAAAAATTATGCTATCCTATAAAGGAAACTAACAGCCGATCGCGGCTTCAGATTGCGCAGAAAATTTCTGCCCGGGCGAACAGGAGAAACATTCTTAGCAATCAAGATTTCCAAATCAGGCTGAGAAACATTCCCCAGAAGGAACTGGCGGCAAATGTGTACGGCAGCAGAAAAGTTGGCTTTGTAAGTGTATTTTCTGCTCTTTTTCTGAGAGATTACATGCGAGGTGATCTGCTCGGTGAAGTTGTACATGATGAGCGACGCAAAGATTTCCTGAAGAACGGACTCCGTCTTTTTTGCGTGGAAATGGAGCAATCCTACGGGGATCGGTATTCCGCCGGAGCATCAAAGCCGCATCTTTGAACGTTTTTACCGTGTGGATAAAAGTCATTCCAAAGAAACCGGCGGGATAGGACTGGGACTTTCCATTGTAAAACACGCCGTACAATATCACAACGGAAAAGTATCTCTTGACAGCGAAGTCGGAAAAGGGACGACGATTACAGTCACATTTTAAGATTGGTGCTGTTTCATCGGTGCTGTTTGGTTGTGTGGCAAAGATGAATGGCAATGTTGGGCTTCTAAGAAAAAGAATTAAAATGAATCCGCTGAATGTTGAAAGATCTGCATTCGGCGGATTGTTATTTGTTGGACTGCTTATGATTCAGCCTCTCTTTCCAATCGTCATATCTTTTGATTGCTTCGAAGACGTTGCTGTTGCACCGACAGAACGAATCGCATGTGACAGCACCGATCTCGGTCGCAGGATAAATCACGGCCGCCGGCATCGCAATGGCTGAACTTATAACTTTTTCAATCGGTATTCCGAACAACTGCACCCCATTTGCTTCCGAAACAATCTGGAAAAATACTGCGGATCCTCAATACCAACAAGCCATGCGGCATCTTTGATGCGCAGGTCCGGATCCTCCAAAAGGCGCACAGCAGCATAATCGATCTTGCGTTTAAGAATGTACTGCTTTATCGGTGTACCGAAGGCTGCATGTGACAGGCGTATAATGTGTGAGTATGAGAAGTTCAGTGCATCGGCAATGTCGTTGACTTTCACAGAGGAAAGCGGCATCTTTTCCGGGTTGAGGTATTCTATATATCGCCGTAGACGCAACTCGGAATCTATGGTAGGCTCTAAAAACAGACGATTGAGCAGAAGCCCCCGTGCGGCGGCAGCTACCACGGTTGTGTACTGGTGCAAGGTTTTCTCGTCCATGACAGCAGTATTCTGATAAGCTTCCATCAATGCTTCACGGTCATTCTTGCTGAAATGCTCGGGATATTCACTGCACAAGCGTGCAAACAAAGCAGGAAACTCCATTGCTTCATCGCCAGACAGGCGAATCATACCAAAATCGATGACACCACAGACCTGTTCATTATGGAAGATCGGAATAATGACCGATGCAACACCGAGATGACATCGAAATATGTGTGTCTGACGCGAGGAAATAGCTTTTGATAGATGCAGAGCATCATCGCAGCGACATTTGTCGAGAAAGGCATGGCAGCGGTTTTTACAGAATTCGCAGAGATTACCGTCAACGCCGCCGGATGGATATGCCACTGCATATTCCAGATCGTGTATGCCGATATGTGCACCGGTGATTTTATTGAATGCAGTCAGAAACTCCCGAATTTCTTCTATATTGACACAGAAATCAGTTATTTGTTTCATAGAAAGCAGATCCCTCCCATCATTCCTTTTATATTATACAGTATAATACATAAAATGTCAATATGAGAGAAATGTCCATGCTATGCGCAAGTTTCGTTTATTGATAAATACTTGAATTTCATGTATTATTAAAGAAAATTATAGGAATATTGTAGGAGGTATCCCACATGAGAAAACTTAACAATCAGGTTTGGTTAATCCTTGCTGCATCATTGCTGTTATCTTCACTGAACGCCTGTGGAGGAGACAGTACATCAGAAAAAACAAGTGAAACACTACCGCAGACTGCCACAGAAACAGAAGATGTGACAATCAGTGAAGAACAGATGTATATTGATGCACTGCCCGGTGCCGATTTTGACGGTGAGGTATTTTCTATCCTGGCAAATGCTACAACCCATGGAACAATCAGTTATGATACAGAAGCGGAAACCGGCGAAACATTTAACGATTTCATCTATGCACGAAACCGTGCAGTAGAAGAACGGTACAATATTACCATTGAACTGACGCAGGATGACAATGTTGACAGCATCGCACGCAATATGGTTACTGCCGGTGAAGATACCTATGATATGATTTCCAGCTGGATAAAAAATGTGCTTGTCAATGCAACCGGAGGCTATTTTTACAATCTTCACGATATTCCGACCATCGATTTACAGAAACCCTGGTGGGATGCGCAGTGCAGCGAGCTTCTGACCATTTCCGATCGTCTGTATGTTGCGTTTTCCGATATGAATGTGCAGCCGCTCGATCTGCTGGGCGGTACGTGTGTCAACAACGAGCTTGTGAAGCAGTATGATCTGCCGTCTCCGCAGGAAGCGGTCTATGCCGGAACATGGACGATGGATCTGGCGTATGAAATGATGCGCCGGGTTGCAGGTGATACCAACGGTGACGGCAGTATGGGAGAGGCCGATACATGGGGCTATATCACCGGTATCGGCGATATCAACGCGCTGATGATCGCGGCAGACCGTCACTACATTACGCTGGACAGCAACGGTGAAATGCAGCTCAATTACAGCAGTGAACCTGTCGTGGAAGCCGCCGAGAAAATGGAAAAGCTGATTCTCGATACATCCACATCGGTATATCTGAACAACCATAGTTGGGGCAGCTCGGTATTTCAGGACAACCGCGCTCTGTTTCAGGCAACCACGGTGCGTTCTTACTATCATAGCTGGCGTTCCTGGGATTTGGACATTACCTTGCTCCCACCGCCGAAATTTGACGAGACACAGGAATCGTACCATTCGATGATGTCCAACTGCTCTATGGGCGTATCGGTTCCGGCAACCGCATCGGATATTGAACGGACAGGTACGATCATCGAAGCCTTAAATGCCTATTCCTATAAAGCGATTGACGAGGTTTACTATGAGTTGACACTGCAGGACAACTTGGCCCGTGATGAAAACTCGGTACGAATGCTTGATATTATCACGGAAGCACGTGTTGTGGATATCGCCGTCCTGAACGAAAGCGCATGGGGCGATGTCATCTGGGCATTTCTGAATTCATTTGAGAAAAACGGCTCTGCGCAGCTTGCTTCTCTGACGGAAAAACATCAGAAGGCATTTGAAAAGATCCGCAATGATATTGTGGAGGCGTATGAGTCTTTGGATAACTGATATTGCGTAATCAGCCGCCATATAAGGAGAAAATATCATGTATCAATTTCAACTCAATCAAAATGGCTGTATCCGCTTCGGCGGTTCTGCCCGAATCTGTATACAGGATGCCCCCATCGGCATTTTAGTACATAATCAAACCGCCTACCGCCCGCTGTCCGCGGTGATAGACGGTTCTGAGGCTGATGTACAGTACCCCTGTGGAATATGCCGTATCAAGATCACGGAATCTGACGGATATGTGAGGCTGACGCTTGTTTCCATTCCTGACGGTACTGACGGTTTTGTGTTCGGTCCTTACGAAACCGATGCTGCATATGCAGGCGAAATCCTCGGTGCAGGCTGGTATGAGGACGGCTCCGTTGTTTGCATCCAGTCGCTGATGCCGAAAGTCGTTGAAGGCGCTTCGGTTCCTTTTGCTGAAAATGAAAGCGGTATCACGCTGGACGGCAGAAACAGACCCGCTGTGATCTGCGGAAATGGGGTTTCCCTGCAGATGTCTTCCATTGATATGTCCCGTGAGATTCACCGCCCCGACGGTTTTGTCGTCAAGCCTGTACCGGATTCCGATGCTTCCATGATTGGTGCATCTGCGGCACTGCTGTATGCGGAAAGTGCAGAGGATTTGCTCGCCAAAATCGGCAATATGGAGCAGGCTGAGGGTCTTCCGCATCCGATATATAACGGCAATTATGCAAAACAGGATCCGCATGCTTCTGCAACCTATATTGTGTTTGGCGGCACGGATCTGACACATGACGAAATGGTCGCGCTTGCCTGTCGTGCCGAGGTCAGCTGTGTCTATTTCAGCGACGTGTTTGATCATTGGGGACATTTTACCATTCGCCGCGATCTGTTCCCGAATGGCATTTCCGATGTTCGCCGCTATGCAGATCAAGTGAAGGAAGGCGGTGTCATCCTCGGCGCGCATTCTCTCACCAACTTTATCACAACACACGACGAATACATTACACCGATTCCGCACAGTCATTTGCAGGTACGCGATACCACAGTGCTGATGGCAGATATTTCCGCTTTGGATACTGAAATTTCTATCGCCGATGCCGGTCATTACCTTGAGAGCTCTTCAAGGAATACCTTCCGTATCGGTAATGAACTGATTGTTTTCGGTGCATTTGATGCGGATCATCTTCGTCTGACCGACTGTCAGCGCGGTGCGTTCGGTACTGCCGCATCTGCACATAGCGCTGGGGAAACCGTACAGCGACTCAGTGATCACGGTTACGGAACCTTTTTCCCTGATATCGAGCTGCAGGATGAGGTAGCGGACAATCTCGGAAGAACCGTACGTGACTGCGGCATTCGCAAGCTCAGCTTTGATGGACTCGAGGGCTGTGACTGTACCGGATATCCCGAATATGCCCGTAACCGTTTTGTCAAACGGGTCTGCGACATCGTCGGACCGAACT
This sequence comes from Clostridia bacterium, assembly GCA_017558715.1. Taxonomy (GTDB): domain Bacteria; phylum Bacillota; class Clostridia; order Oscillospirales; family CAG-272; genus RGIG3925. The sequence continues at coordinate 12,035 of JAFYTT010000420.1, forward strand.
TCCTGTGCGAGGGAAGCAACATTTCCAACTATCAATGGCACGCATTCTCCTACTGCAACTGGGGAGAACCGTGGTACGATAGTGCGCGCCGCGGCGGAATGTATTCCTATCGATATATGAATACGCTATACTTAAAGCGCAATCTTTTACCGCCGATGCTTGGCTGGTATCAGGTTACCCTGAACAGAGGCAGGTTTGAAGCTACCTCTCCCGAGATGATGGAATATATGATGTCCCGCAGTACCGCCTTCGGTGCCGGTTCTGCGTTTTCTATCGGCACACAGATCGCCAAAGACCACGGTAAGATCGGTGAATATATGGATATGATCCGCATCTGGAACCGTTTCTCCATGGAAGCGGATATTCCAAAGGATGTGCTTGATCGGATGCAGGAAGAAAAAACAGACTGGCATCTGGAAGAAACAGAAGACGGTTGGGATCTCACAGAACTTATTCTCCGCGAGCAGGATCTCAGCTACGGCGACAGAATGATCAGCACGGAGGCAGGACATGTCGGCGAGGAAGCGCAGGTAATTGGTACCCGGATTCGTCATACCTCCTTTCATGTAGTAGATGCACCGTATCCCGGATTCCACCCGGAACCTCTGCATATTCGTATCCGCGTCGGTGAGCCGGATCACGGTTCCCTTAGTGATCTGGAACTGTATGGCGGAATTCAATTCCCTGTTACAGCAAAGGGCGGCGATTATCTGGAATACACCGGCGGTACAGAACTGTATCATTACGATTGCAACTACAATCTTCTGGAAGTAATTATCGGAAACGGAGCTCCCCTTACGTTTCATGGTCGACATGGCTTCGATTGGGGCGCCATCGGATACACGACCGACGATGATCCTATCGCGAGATATATGTTGACCGAAATCCGTATCCGCCGTAAATATCATATTCTGCCAAAGCATGCGGCTGGTGCTAATTTGTAAGTGATATCTGTGTCTATAATGAATCGTCATCCCGGATGAATCTATCCTTGAATGGCAACAATCCCCTAACAAAAGGCTAAACAGCGACAAGTAACTATTTGTCTCAGAGAACGGTGTGACCCGAAGGTCACGCCGTTTTCTGCATTTTCTGTGTCTGTTTTGTGATTCGCTCATAGACGATGGGCTGAGAGAAAATCTCAAGGTCAAGTTCGTCAACGAAGTTCCAGTAGATTTTGATTGTCTGCTTCCGCTTACCGCTGGACTTGTCCGATGCGAACACCACGATCTTTTGGATATATTCGTTCACGATGGTCTGTGTCAGCTCCGTCATATCAACATACTTGTTGACCATTTCCACAAAGCTGTCAAGCCCGTGACTCATATCCTCCTGTTCTTCGACCCATCCTTCTCTGATTGCGATTTCGTCTTGTAACCGCTTCTGCTCCGCTTCATATTCTGCGCTCATCTTTCTGTACCGTTCTATAGGCAGATTTCCGAGGACCGAATCTTCATACAGACGGGAGATCAGAATATCGAGGTCGGCACAGCGTTTCTTTGCTGCCGCCACTTTCCGCTTGTCCTCACGGATGCCTTCTTCCCAATCCTCCTGCCTGCACCGAAGCCATTCTTCCTTGAAGCCGTCCACATCATTGCGGATGTAGGCGTTCACAGCGAGGATGCGCTCCAGTATCAGATCCCGCAGGGTATCTTCACGGATATAGTGTGCGCTGCAGGTTCCTCTGTTGCTCTTGTAACTGGAGCATACATAGTGATCCTGCTTTCCCTCAAAGCTCTTACAGGTGGCAAAGTGAAGCTTGTTGCCGCAGTCGGCACAGAACAGAAGCCCGGAGAACAATCCCTGCCGTTCCGCTTTAGCGGGGCGGCGTTTGTTTTTGCGAAGCTCCTGTACTCTGTCCCATTGCACCTTGGTAATGATGGCTTCCTGCGTGTCCTCCAGAATATACATATTCTCCGGGTCATTGGGAAGTCTCTTTTTGAGCTTGAAGGATTTGGAGTAGGTCTTGAAATTACAGGTGCAGCCCGTGTACTCAATCCGTTCCAGAATACCGACCACAGAATTGTCATTCCAACGGTAGGGGTATTCCGGTAAGGGCTTGCCTTTCTTCATGGCGTAGTACGACTTGACTGTGAGCACCTGTTCCTTTTCAAGCATCCGTGCGATTCTTGACGGTCCGTTTCCGTCGATGCAGAGGGCAAAGATGTGTCTGACCACCTTTGCCGCTTCCTCATCGATCAGCCAGTAGCCGGGATTGTTCGGGTCTTCGATATAGCCGAAGGGCGCTTGACCGAGGTGCTTGCCGCTGGTTCCTTTCTGACGGAACACCGCACGAACTTTCTTTGAGGTATCTCTTGGATACCATTCGTTGAAAAGATTGCGGATTGCGGTAAAGCCCTCGTTGTCGCCGTGTGCGCTGTCAACGCCATCAGCAACGGCGATAAAGCGTACATCGTAACTGGGGAAGATAATGTCTGTGTACTGTCCGACGAAACCATTACAGGTTTCGTCACATGCGTTGTCATAGGTATGATTACCGGTAGCAGGATCTGCCTCATAGGTGGTGTAAGTACACTTTGTGCAGTACTCGTATGCTGCCCAACCATCAGCAGTACATGTTGCTGCCTTTGCCTCAACCTGCTCGGTAGTATGGCTTGCAGGGATTACTACCTTGGTAGTGTAATCACATGCGGTGCAGTATTCGTATGCTGCCCAGCCGTCGGTAGTA
>JAFYTT010000421.1 GCA_017558715.1 Clostridia bacterium
GACGGGATATGCATCCGCATCATACCGGATGCCGCATTTGTCATATTTTGCGGGATGTGGTGGGACATAATGCCGCCCCACCGTCTGCATCACTCTGCCGGATGCCGGATTTTCGGACATGTGATCGGCTGTGATCTGCCGAACCCCCAAGGTATCAAAGGCAAAGGAGAAGACCGCCCGAAGTGCTTCTGTCGCGTAGCCTTGATTCCAGAAATCCCGCCCGAGCATATACGCAAAGCTGCAACTGTCCGTCGCTTCATCAAACCGGAGCAGATCGATGCGTCCGATCAGACAGTCCTCCCTGGTAAGTGCAATTCCCCAAGTGTAACAGCGCAAATCGCGGTATCTGGCAATCACCTTTTCCAGGCTCAGGCGGCTTTCCTCTACCGTCTTGTGCGCCTGCCACAGCATATACCGCGTCACATCCTCACTGCTGCCGATTCTTTGATAATAACAGTCAAGATCGGATAAGCGCATCTGCCGCAGTAAAAGCCGTTCAGTCCGGATATCCTGCATGGGTATGAAATTCATGAGATTCCTCCTGCCTTGGATTTATTGCTTCCGTATTGTATACCCAACGCCGCGCACCGTTTCAATCAGCTTGATGCGGTACGGCTCATCAAGCTTGGAGCGGATGTAGCGGATGTACACATCGACGATGTTGGAGTCTTTTTTCTGTACCTCGCCGTCGGGCTTCCAGACAGCCTCATACAGCTGTGCACGGGAGAGCACCACGCCGCGCTGCTTCATCAGATAAAGGAGCAGCTCATATTCCGTCGCGGTAAAGGTCAGAAGGTCGTTTTTGTAAAAGACCTGACGCGCGGCTTCGTTGATGCGGATATCGTCAGCAGTACAGTGCTGCTTCATGACCATCGCAGGTGCTTCTCGGCGGCGGATCTGGTCTTCCTCTTTGAAGCAGAGCAGCTCTTTGGCACAGTATAAAAACTGGCTCATCAGAAACGGACGCTCAAATACATAGCGGTAAATGTCGCTGTCGTAAAAGCGCATTTTGTCCGCGGTCATCGCATCGGAGGTCGGATAACCGAACAGAATCACGGGGATCTTGTTGTCCTGCGCCAGTACCAGCATGCTTTCAATACCCTGATAGTGAACATCCAGATCGAGGATCAGAAGCTGACAGCTTTCATGCGCCACGAGCGTTTCCATTTCCTCCATCGTCAGCGTTTCCGAATGGGAAACCGTTCTGCCAAGCGCGGACAATTCCAGCGTGAGCATTCTTGCAAACAGTCTGTCGGTGGAAATCAGTCGGATCTGTGACATCGGTCATTTCTCCTGATAGGCGGGAAGGGTGCGGTAGTGGACGATATCAACATCGGTGAAATATGCATGGATGATCTCCTCCCACGTATATCCCTGTTCCGCCATGTTCTTGACACCCCACTGCGAGACGCCGCCGCCATGACCCCAGCCCTTGCCGATGAATAAGAAGTTGTTCGTACCGGAATCGAGACGCGCATGTGCATCGTCGGGAATCTCATAGTGCGTCGGACGCTCGGTGATGACCTTTTCCGCGCCGTCTGCCTGAATGACGGACATCCCTTCGGTGACATCGATTTCCTTGATGCCGTCCGCTGTCATGACCTTCATTGTCTTCTTTTCTTCCGTTTGGGTAATCGGAAGTTCAGCACCGCCTTCCGCGGTCATCAGTTCGACCACACGGTTTAGCAGGGCGATATTGCCCTTGTGACCGACGACGAAATTGGCGCTCTTCAGATATCGGCTGAGTGCTGTGCGGATGATGTCGGTACCTTTGAGCGTAATCTTCACACCGTAAATGTCAACAAGTTCCAGTCGGTAGACATAGGTGGAATTTTCGGCAAGCTCGAGAATGTTGATTTCGGCAATCGCACCCTGCAGCTGCTTGTAGCCCTTACCGTACAGATAGGAATAAAGCTCATAGCCGGACACCTCACCGAGCCAGACCCCGTTCGGATGGGAAGCATAATCCTCCCACGGCGTGGAAACGGCACGCAGATACGGATATGCACTTCCGTTCCAGATCTGCTCAATATTGACGGTACAGCCGCCCGTAACCGCAGAGTAGAATGCCGAACACGGCTTGCCGTTGTATGTCACAAGCATCCCTTCTGTGGAGGATACCGCCTCACGGATGGCATCGTTTTCCTTGCCTGTGCCCATATAAACCTGACAGTCGGTGCCGTTGCACAGATCAATGCCCAGCGATTTGTGATGACCGATATAGGAAAGCGTGTAGGAACGAACAATGCACGCAAACGCCTTGAGTGCATCGATTTCCCAATGGTTGCCGATTTCCCACGGAACAACGCCGGCGACATAGTTTTCAAGATCGATAAGATTCGTCACGGAAATGCCGTTCTCGTATCTTGCAAACAGGAAAATACCGCGATAGCTGTTCTTTGCGGGCGTGACGATGAAATTTTCTTTGGGAACCGCATTCGGATCATCTTTGTTTACATCATCGTCCTCACGGGCGGATAGACCCATCTCACCGTCGGAGGAGCAGTATTCAAACAGAATCAGATTGCTGTCGGGCGCAAGCAGGGTGACCGCATTGTCGCGCGGATAGATGCCGGACGGTTTTTCGCCGGTAGCGGTTTCGATCAGCGCGATTTTGTCGGATGCGCTGCTGCCGGAACCGAAGTCGCCGATGCTGACATACAGCCCATCGTTGTTGTAGGTCGGGAAGGCATAGATGAGAGAGGAGTAAATTCCGGCGGTTTTGAGCTTGTTGTTGACCGCTTCCACAGCCGCCGTCAATGCCGCCTGATCGTTGTACGCGGTCGGCAGCTGCAGATGATATCCGCCGATGACAACGCCTTTGGATGCGGGGTAATAGTAACCGTCTTCGTCAAGCGCCAGATTGGCATCCTTGGTGACAGCCGCATAGGAAACCGTCGTTTCAAAAAGCGGTGTGGCTTCATTGGTCTGGCGGTTGACATGATGGACGACAAACCCATCTTCTGCACGAACGGCAAAGCTCTCCGTCACTCCCGAGCCGAACATCAGCCCGATGCGAAGAAGGAGTCCATTCACGGACTCCTCATCTGCTACCGCTTCCTCCGTGGAAGGAGCAGCGGGGACGGTTTCTTCGGTTGTTTGGGCGGGAACATCGTCAGCAGTTTCCCCGGTCGTTTCCTCCGTTGGCTGTTCGGTTGGTACCTCTTCTGTCAGTCCGACCGTATCGTCTGTGACGGATTCCTCTGTGACGGGCGTTTCTGCAGGCTCGTCTGCGGCGTGTGCGATGAGCGCCGAGAACGGCAGAATGGACATCACAACACCGAGCAGCATCAGTCCGGCAAGCACCAGACACAGAATCTGCGTGATCAGACGCTGTTTTTCCGCGTGTGTTCTTTTCTTTTTCATGCGGGTATCCTTTCTATGTATCAAAAAAACAAATGGAAGGGGAGAACTTTATTCGGCGGGCGCATCGATGACGGTATACTGACCGCGCGCCATGATGTAAGCCTCAACGGACGTTACGGTAATACCGCGTCCGTCATCTCGCGGAACGAGCAGCAGATGGTTCCACGGGATCTCCATGCCGTCTGTCAGATCGACACCGTCGGTGATATCGGTGATGCCGTTGATACCGGGACAGGTTGAGATGGCAGAACCGGAGCGGAGAATGAACTCACTGCTGCCGACGATCGTCTGACCCTTTGTCAGATATACGACATCATAATCGGTGATCGGCATCGCAGAATTCGCAGGAGCCTCGGTTTCAGCGGTGACAGCTTCCGTTTCCACTTGAACGGCCTCGGTTTCTGCGGGTGCGGGCGGCGGGGTTGTCGTGGTGACTGTCTGTCCGATGGCATCGATTCGGGCATTGAGTGCATCAATCATCGTATCGATCTTCTGGTAAACGCGTTCCTCCAGCGCACCGATGGCACGGAGAACGTAGCTTTCGGAGACGGGAAGATCGGAGCCTTCAAAAGCAGATTCCTCTGCAAACACAGAGAAGACGAGAACGGAGAGGGTCAGGAATACGGCGAGCACGGTCAGAAGCAGAGATTTTTTGAATTTCATGGTGCTTGGTTCCTTTCTGTCGGTTTGGAATATCAATCGGTCGGAAGATCGGTATAAGGCGGGGTGAACGATTCTGGCAGAGCCATGGGGGCTGAGGGAATCTTCAGCTTGCGGATCTTCGGCGGCGTGTCAAAGAGATTTGAAAAATCGATCGCCGAGAAGACCATCGACTGTCCTGCCTTCAGCGTCATCAGCTGAACACCGGCGGAGGTACGGGTCGTTTTCAGCGGGATCAAAGTTGAGGAGAGAATCATGCCGCGTCCTGTATCGGAGACGAGCAGAATATCGCGTTCCTCCCCCTCTGCAAGATAGAAGATACCGACGCACGGTGCTGTATCGGAGTACGCACCCGTCAGCTTGCGGCGGTTGGACTTCGTTGCATAGACATCGGCGGGGATACGGACACCCTTGCCGTTTGCAAACAGAAGCACAAACGTACCGCGGTCGTTTTCGGGATCGGACTGGCTCTTCATTGCAATACAGCGTTCTCCTGCGTCAAATCCGAGCTTTGCGGGAATAAAATCACCGAGAACCGATGCCTTGGACGGTTCAAAGTCGGAGACCTTGGCTTTGTAGACCTGCGACTTGTCGGAGAAGAACAGAAGCTCATGGATGTTTTCGGCATCTTCGTCCGTGCGGAGCATATCGCCGTCCTTGAATTTCAACTCATCGTTGCCGCGCAGAGAAGCCATCGTGATCTTCTTGAAGTAGCCGTCGTGGGAGAGCACGAGCTTGACGGGGAAATTCTCGACATGATCGTCCTCATCGTATTCGACAACGTCTTCGGTATAAATGAGCTGTGTCATACGCGGCTTGCCGTATTTGTCACGGACATCCGCAAGCTGCTTGGCAATCATCTTCTTCTGCTTTTTCTCACTTGCGAGAATGCCCTCAATTTCCGCAATTTCCTTTTGGAGTGCTTCGATTTCGGAAATGCGGTTGATGATGTATTCGCGGTTCAGGTTACGCAGCTTGATTTCGGCAATGTATTCCGCCTGCAGCTCGTCAATCCCAAAGCCGCGCATCAGGTTCGGGATGACATCCGCATCGTTTTCCGTGCCGCGGACAATCGCAATCGCACGGTCGATGTCGAGCAGGATTTTTCCAAGACCGAGCAGCAGATGCAGCTTTTCACGCTTCTTGCCAAGGTCGTAGTTTAACTCACGGACAACACACGACAGACGGAACTTGATCCATTCCTCGAGAATCTGCATGACACCGAGCTGTTTCGGTGTTGAACCGATCAGCACATTGAAGTTGCAGGCAAATTCATCTTCCAGCGGCGTGAGCTTGTAGAGCTTCTGCATCAGAAGATCGGGATCGGTGCCGCGGCGCAAATCGAGTGTCAGCTTAAAGCCGTCCTTGTCGATTTCATCGCGGAAGTCGGTGATCTCCTTCAGCTTGCCTTCCTTGACAAGATCGGAAATGCGCTTGACGATGGCTTCAATCGACGTGGAATAGGGAATCTGCAGAATGTCGATGCAGTTTTCCTTTTTATCAAAGGCGTAACGCGAGCGGACAGAGAACGAACCGCGTCCAGTGCGGTAGATTTCCTTCATTTCGGCGCGGTTGTAAATGATCGATGCGCCGGTGGAAAAGTCGGGTGCTTTGACGATATCCATGAAATCGTTGAGCGCGATCTTCGGGTCGTTCAGAAGTGCGATCGTACCGTCACAGATTTCCGCCAAATTGAAGGAGCAGATGTTGGATGCCATACCGACGGCGATACCGACATTCGGCGTGACAAGGACGTTCGGGAACGAGGTCGGGAACAGCGTCGGTTCGGTCTTCGTATTGTCGTAGTTGGGTACCATGTCGACGGCATCCCGGTCAATGCCGCGGAACAGCTCGTGACAGATGGGATCAAGACGAACCTCGGTATAACGTGCTGCCGCATATGCCATGTCACGGCTGTAGTGCTTGCCGAACGAACCCTTGGAGTCGACAAACGGATGCAGCAGCGCTTCGTGGTCCCGTGTCAGACGCACCATCGTTTCGTAAATGGAGGCGTCGCCGTGCGGATGGTACTGCATCGTTGCCCCCGCGACATTGGCAGATTTGGTTCTGGGACCGGAAAGCAATCCCTGCTTGTACATTGTATAGAGCAGCTTGCGGTGCGAGGGCTTGAAGCCGTCAATCTGCGGAATCGCACGTGCGATGATGACCGTCATGACGTACGGCATATAGTTTTTTTCAATGGTTTCGGTTATCGGCTGCGGTGTGATCTCCGCCGGCTTGACGGGAATCAGTGCGGCTTTTTCCGATGCTTTGCTTTTTCTTGCCATGGATGATTAAATATCGGCATCCCGCACATAATCAGAGCCGTGCAGGGCGATAAATTCCTTTCTTGCGGGCAGATCATCGCCCAGCAGGGTTTCAAAGATGAACATCGTCTGCGCTTCATCCGCAGGATCGACACGGACGAGATGGCGCGTTTCGGGGTTCATGGTTGTCTGCCACATCATCTCCGGCGTGTTTTCACCAAGACCCTTGGAACGCTGGAGCGTGTATTTCGTATTGCCGAGTTTTTCAATGATATCGGCTTTGTCGTTTTCATCGTAAGCGTAATAGGTGTCATCCTTTGCCGTGATCTCATAAAGCGGTGTCTCCGCAATGTAGACCTTGCCCATCTTAATGAGGGAGGGAAGCAGACGGTAGAACATCGTGAGAATCAGCGTGCGGATCTGGAAACCGTCCTCGTCGGCATCGGTACAGATGATGATCTTTGACCATTTGAGTGCTTCGGGATCAAAGGGAACCATATCGGTCTTGACCTTCGTTTTGATTTCAACGCCGCAGCCGATGACGCGGAGCAGATCACAGATGATTTCGCTCTTGAAGATCTTGTCATAGGTACTCTTCAGACAGTTCAGCGTTTTGCCGCGGACCGCGATGATCGCCTGGTATTCGGCGGTGCGTCCGAGCTTTGTCGATGTCAGCGCGGAGTCACCTTCTACGATGTAAAGCTCACGCAGATTCGGGTCCTTGGAACGGCATCCGACGAACTTTTCGATGCGGTTGGTCATGTCCATCGTGCCGCCGAGCTTCTTTTTCAGATTCAGACGCGTCGATTCGGCACTTTCGCGCGAACGCTTGTTGACGAGTACCTGTCCTGCAATCTTGTCGGCATCGATGGGATTTTCCGTAAAATAGATCTCCAGCTGCTGCTTGAGAAAATCGGTCAGCGCTTCGGCAATAAACGTATTGTTGATCGCCTTTTTCGTCTGGTTTGCATACGATGTCTGTGTGGAGACCGAGTTGATGACGCAGAGCAGGGAATCCTCAACGTCCGTAAAGGTAATCTTTGCTTCGTTCTTGTTGTATTTGCCCGTCGTTTTCAGGTACTTGTCAATGGCAAATGTGAACGCGGAACGGACTGCCTTGTCGGGAGAACCGCCGTGTTCGAGGAACGAGCCGTTGTGGTAGTATTCCAGTCCGTTTGCCGTATTGGAAAAACAGAAGGAAACTTCGGCTTTCAGCTTATAATCCGGCTTGTCTGCACGGTCACGTCCCATCGTTTCAAGATTCCAGAGCTGGGGCGGTGTCAGGGCACTTTCGGCGGACAGCTCGGAGACATACTGCATGATGCCGTTTTCGTAATAATATTCAGATGCGTCGAATGTTCCGTCCTCGTTTTCCCAGCGGAAGATGAACTTCGTTCCGGGATTGACGATTGACTGCTTTTTGAGCACGTTCTCCAGATGATCGCGCGGAACGGCAATATCGGTGAAGACATCGAGGTCGGGCTTCCAGCGGGTGATCGTACCGGTTCTGCCGTTTTCCTTTTTTGTCGGTTCACGGAAGGTGAGATCGGATGAAGCCTCGCCCTTTGCAAATTCGATATGGTAGACCTTACCGTTGTTGTAAGAGGTGACATGCATGTATTCGGAGGAATACTGCGTTGCACACGCACCAAGACCGTTTAAGCCGAGCGAATACTCGTATGCGGCACCGTCGGCATTGTTGTCGTATTTACCGCCGGCATACAGTTCACAGTAGACCAGCTCCCAGTTGTAGCGTCCCTCAGCTTCGTTGTAATCGAGCGGAACGCCGCGACCGAAGTCCTCAACCTCAAAGGAGTGATCCTTGTATGCGGTGACAATGATTTCGTGACCGTAGCCTTCGCGTGCTTCGTCGACGGAGTTGGATAAAATTTCAAAAAAAGAGTGCTCGCAGCCTTCCAGTCCGTCAGAGCCGAAAATGACAGCGGGACGTTTTCTGACACGGTCCGCGCCCTTGAGAGACGAAATACTCTGGTTGCCGTACTGTGCTTGGGAGGTTTTCTTTGGCATGAATATCGGTTTCCTTTCAGGATAGTTACTATTATTATATCAAATATTTTGCCTTTTGAAAAGAGGGTAGAAGGTCAAAACACGAAAATTTTTTGTAAACGTTTTGGAAAAATTCGAAAATGGACCAGAAAATCAAAAAAATCTGATGAAAAAATCAGGAAAAATCAAAAAACCACTTGATTATTTACGATTTATTTGTTATAATATAGATAGGATATTGTACACCGAGAAAACGTACCGCCATGCAAACGCCGTCTGTTTGCTTCGTCGGCTGCATGGAGCGGTGTGCACCCGTTAAATTTATGATAGGAGAATGGAAATATGATCTCTCGCAACATTACCATTAAGAACAGCGTAGGACTGCATGCAAGACCTGCAACCTTCTTCATTCAGAAGGCAAACTCCTATAAGAGTTCTATCTGGGTTGAAAAGGAAGACAGACGTGTCAATGCAAAGTCCCTCCTCGGTGTCCTGTCCC
>JAFYTT010000422.1 GCA_017558715.1 Clostridia bacterium
CAACTAAGAATGAGAGGTGTAATGAATGAATAACGTTCAACAGGCGCCGCAGAAAATCAATGCAGCACCGAAAAAGAAGAAAAAAGCCTCTTCTCTTGATGCTCGTAAAGCCAAAGCAGGTTGGCTCTTTGTCCTTCCTTTTATCATCGGTTTTGTAATTATCTACGCTCCGATCGTTTACGACTCCATCCTGTACTCTTTTACGAAAATCAACATTGTCACCGGCGGTGGTTTCCGTCTGACATGGGTCGGCCTTGATAACTACCAGGAAGCGCTCTTCGTCGACGCTACGTTCGTCCAGACGCTGACTGCAGGTATCCAGCAGCTGATCTTCGATATCCCCGCAATCGTTATCTTCTCGCTCTTCATGGCAGTCATGCTGAACGAAAAGATGGTTGGCCGTGCAGCATTCCGTGCAATCTTCTTTATCCCCGTCATTCTGTCTACCGGTCTGATCGATAAGATCGACCAGCAGAACCAGATGCTCCAGTACATGGAAAACACTTCTTCCATGGATATGGGTGACGGTGGTGCCGAAACGAACGCACAGATCATTTCCGCAATGGACGTCCAGAGACTGTTCCGTAACATGGTCATCGGTGAAGAACTTCTGAACTACGTCGTCGGACTTGTTAACGATATCTATGATATCGTTAACCGCTCCGGTGTCCAGATGCTGATCTTCCTCTCCGCTCTGCAGTCCATCTCCCCCGCAATCTATGAGTCCTGCCAGATTGACGGTGCTACCACTTGGGAAACCTTCTGGAAGATCACCCTCCCGATGATCTCCCCGATGATCCTCGTTAACACTGTCTACACGGTTATCGACTCCTTTACATCCGCAGACAACCAGGTTATGACCTACATCGATCAGGTCTATGACCAGCCCAGCGGTAACGTTCTGTCTTCCGCAATGTCCTGGATGTACTTCATCATCGTTATGCTCATCATCGCCGCTGTTGCTGGTGTCCTCTCTGCGTACACCTTCTATCAGCGTCAGGAAAGATAAAGAAAGGAGGCACATAAGATGAATGCTCAAAATGCACCTAAGATTACCAAAGAAACCAAGGACAAGATTCGAGTAGAATTCGACCGTACCTCCAAAAAGGAAAGAATGCGTATTAAGTACCTTTCCTCCAACTTTGTTGTTTCCGTTGTATGGTGGATCTTCCGCTTTATTATCCTGCTGGGTCTTGCTTACGTTGTCCTGATGCCGTTCTTCTCGAAGATCACCGGTTCTTTCATGAGCCCGGAAGACTTCATCGACGTTACGGTTAAGTACATTCCGAAGTATCCCACGCTCGATACCTATAAGGCGATTATCGCAGAATCCAAGTACGGTACCGCGTTTATCAACACGATTGCGCTCTCCCTGTTCTGCGGTGTTACTCAGACCTTTATCTGCTCTCTGATCGGTTACGGTTTTGCGAAGTTCAAGTTCAAGGGCTCCATGCTCCTGTTCTTACTGGTCGTCCTGACGATGGTCATCCCGCACCAGACACTTCAGCTCTCCCTGTTCATGAAGTTCAGATACTTCGATATCCTCGGCGTATTCAACCTTCTGGGCGGCGGACTTACCGAAAGCCTTGAGCTGATTCCGTTCACATCCATTAACCTCAATAACTCCTACTGGCCTCTGGCACTGCTTTCGATCACCGGTCTGGCTTACAGAAACGGTCTGTACATCTTCATGATGAGACAGTTCTATCGCGGTGTCCCGGACGAACTCGAAGAATCTGCTTACCTCGACGGCTGCGGCACGTTCATGACGTTCTTCAGAATCATCATTCCGCTGTCTGTCCCGATGATGGTTACCATCTTCCTGTTTGCGTTCTGCTGGCAGTGGACCGATGACTTCTATACCACCGTATTCTTCACCAGCTCCGGTATGAAGCTGATGCCTGATATCATCATGACGCCCAAGTCTCTCGATACTGACTTTGCGGCTGGTGACCTGTATATCTCCGCTATCAGAAATACCTGCGGTCTGCTGGTTATGGCTCCCCTGATCGTTGTTTACCTCTTCGGTCAGAGATTCCTGGTACAGGGTATCGAAAGATCCGGTATCGTCGGTTAATCAAACACAAAGAGTGTCGCATTTGCGGCACTCTTTTTTTATTAAAAATTCAAAAATTAGCCTTTTATTTTGCACAAGGATATGTTATAATATATATAACTGTAAATATAAGAAAAAGCAGATTACAGATGACGATAACAGGAGAAATCCATGCAGAATCAAAATCGCCCAAATCAGAATCAAAACAAAAATACTGCAAACGGACAACAGAGATCCCGTACCACGTCCCCGCATCAAGCGCAGAATCATCGGTCACAATCGCCTATGGGAAATCAAAGAAATCCGAATCCCGGTGCGCGAATTGCCGCGGCTTACACGCAAACCGCTTATCCGCACCAAAACAGAAATAAAAGAAGATTGAAGCGCAGAAAAGGCGCTGTATCAGGCTTCGCGGTCGTTCTTGTCGTTATGATCTTTGTCTCTCTTTCACTTTTGATTGTCAGAAGCATCGATTGGGAGTACATCTTTTCCGATAAGACAAGACAACCGTTCTCAAATCCTGATAACATTGTATACGGTCCGTACATTACCGAACAGGAACATGATGCCTATCTGACCAAATATGTCACGGTTGATGCCGATCAGATCCATCGCGGTCCATGTATCCTGGTCAATTTCGATGTTCCGTATATTTTTGAGGAAGACGAGGATGTATATTCTGTTTTCAAAAATAAAACAAAAAGTTATAAAGTCACAAGCGGCAGTGTTTTTCTGCGTATGGAAATGATCAATGCGCTGAATGATATGATGGATGCGTTTTATGCAAAAACGGAAAACAGAAATATCATGGTAAACAGCGGTTTCAGAAACGCAAAACAACAGCAAGAGGTTTACGATAGTAAGCTTCAGCTCAACGGAGCAGAATATGCGGAGAAGTACGTACAGAAACCGGGATACAGCGAACACCATACCGGCTATGCAATGGATCTCGCAGTATATGATGAAGGTGACCTTGAGGTTGAAGGCGATGAAGCGATGTGGACCTTTGACGGCAAGAATGAATACTTCTGGGTCGACCAGAACTGTGACCAGTACGGATTCGTTTTGCGGTATTCTGCAAGTAAGGAAGATGTTACGAGAATCGCTTATGAGTCCTGGCATTATCGGTATGTTGGCATCGGCAACGCACTGACCATGACGAATATGGGTCTTTCGCTTGAGGAATATGTCAACTTTATCAAAGACTACAGCTATAACGGAACACGCTATTACATCACAGCAGACAACGGTGACATCTACTGTACCTACTATGTGAAATCAAACGGACAAGACGGACAGAAGATTCCGATTCCCAAAACAGCAAGATCCTATCAGATTTCCGGCAATAATATTGACGGATTTATCATCGCAGCACTTGTCGGTAACGAACAGCAATAAGAAAGAGAACGCAGAATACTATGAATCAAACCAAACCATGGAAAGCCGCGATCATGACGCTCGGCTGTAAAGTCAATCAGTATGAAAGTGAAGCGATTGCGGAAGCACTGGAAAAACACGGTATTCAAATCGTACCGTTCGATGCGGAAGCCGATGTATATATCATCAATACGTGTACCGTCACAGCAGAATCTGACCGAAAAGCATGTCAGATGATTCGCCGTGCCTCCGCAAGAAAAACAGAAACAGATCAGAAACCTGCAGTTCTCGTAACGGGCTGTATGGCACAAACCCAGCCGGAACGCGCGGCAGGGATTGAAGGCGTAACGTATGTCTGCGGTTCGCGCAATAAGCTCTCCTGTGTCGATGCCGCACTTGCATATGTTGCGGAAAAGGAACACGAAACCATCAATGTTCCGACACTTGACAGTCTTGGCATGGAGACGATGTCCTTGCATCATACAGGACTGGAAAGAACACGTGCCTATATCAAAATCGAGGACGGCTGTGAGAACCGCTGTACCTACTGTGCGATCCCCAACGCGCGCGGTTCTGTCGTTTCCAAGCGCCCCGATGCGGTCATATCGGAAATGAGAAACCTTGTAAAAAACGGATACCGCGAAATTGTGCTGACCGGCATTGAAACTGCATCCTACGGTGTTGACTGGAAGCGCAGTGCGGAACCCGATTTGCAGACTTACCGTCTGATCGATCTGCTTGAAGAGGTTGATCGTACGTTTGCAGATCAGAACATTCGCATTCGTCTCGGTTCGCTGGAGCCGACCTATATGAAGCCGGAAACGGTCAGCCGTATGGCATCGCTGAAACTGCTCGCACACCACTTTCACCTTTCTTTGCAGAGCGGTTCGAGCACGGTACTTGGAAGAATGAAGCGTAAATACAACATCGCACAGGTCAGAGCAATCCTTGCAGATATCCGAGAGAAGATCGCGGATGTCCAGTTTACGACAGACATCATGACAGGATTTCCGCAGGAGACGGCGGAGGAATTTGCTCAGACGATGGCATTTGCAGAAGAAGCACAGTTCTTGCATGTACATGTATTCCCGTACTCAAAAAGAAAAAACACGCCTGCCGACAGTATGCCGGGACAGCTTGAAAACGCTGAAAAGAACCGCCGTGCCAATGCGCTGATTGCAAAGCAAAATGAAATTGAGACGGAAATATACCGCAGACAGGCAGAACAGTTGTCGGAAAGCGGAAAACCGATTCTGTTCCTTGCGGAAACTTACCGCGACGGCGTAATAACCGGTCATACCGATAACTTCCTTGAGGTTCAGATCAAAAGCGATCAGCCCATTGACCGAGAAATCAGACCCATCCGTATCATCGGTGCGCAGTCTGCAGCGCTGATTGGAGAAATGATAGATTAACGGAGGAGACAAATGCGGCACCGTATTTTTATTGAAAAGAAAACAGAATATGCGTATGCCGCAAGACGTCTGTACCGACATTTAACGGAACACTACGGAATGCATACCGTAACTGAGGTGCGAATTCTGCGCTGCCTGATCCTGGATATGTCTGCCGCGCTTTCCGATCTGCCGGAATCGATGCTGATTGATTCCGCAACGGAACAGTTTGTCCCGGAGGCGCTAGTCCGCAGTCAGTCGGAGCGCGCGGACTGTGTCTGTCATTGTGTAATTCCGTTGTTTCGACGTCCCGCAGAACAGCTGACGGAACGGGCACTGCGAATGACGATTCTGCCGCAGAATGAAGCAGAAGAGGATGCGCTGTCGGAGGATCGCTTATATTTCCGTCAGGCAGATGTATTTATGATCCGGGGTGAACTGACAAAAGAGGATCAGGCAAGGCTCAAGAAGCTGCTCATCAATCCTGCCAGTGCAGCGGAACTTCCGTTGTTCACGACGGGAACATTGCCGCCGCTTTCACAGCAGACAGAGGATGACTGGATGCCGATCCGTGATTTCCGTACGATGGACGAAGAAGCGTTGACCATGTTTGCTGTGGAAGAGAATTTCCGCATGTCGACCGATGATCTGTTGTTCATCCAAAGCTATTTCCGCGTAGAGGAAAAGCGTGATCCCGGTCGGTTCGAGCTGCGTATGCTCGATACGTACTGGTCGGATCATTGCCGCCATATCACATTTTTGACCGCAGTACAGGATCTCTCAATCGAAGATCCCGAAATTGCGGGTACATTTGAGATGTACCTCGATACCAGAGAAGCGCTGTATGGAACACGTCCGAAGAACATTACGCTGATGGATATTGCCACAGTTGCGGAAAAATATCTCGGTCGTGAAGGGAAACTGCCGCGCATTGTCGAAACGGGCGAACGAAATGCATTCACGGTTCGTGCGGTTGTCAAAGAACGGACAGAGGCGAAAAATTCCGAACATACAGAAACGGTGGATGTTCCTTGGCTTTTGCATTTCAAAAACGAAACACACAATCATTCAACGGAAAAGGACCCCTACTTCGGTGCTTTTTCGAGCTTCGGTGCGACGATTGCCGATCCGCTTTCGGCACGTGCGGAAGTGTTTGCGGCGATGCGTATTTCCGGCGGTGCTTCCTGGATGCCGCAATTTGCAGACGACGGCAGCATCAAGGACCCTGACCGTCACGCGGCGGCACTGCGTCTCGGACTGGAAGCCGCTGACGGATTTTCCGCATTCGGTGTCCAGAGCGGAATTCCGACAGGATATGTCAGGGAATATCTCCATCCCGATTTTTCCGCAAAGCACATGGAGGTTTGCTTTTCGGCGGCAGCTGCACCTGCACAGGGATATCTGTCCGAGCGTCCGATTCCGGGCGATGTGATCGTTCTTGTCGGTGCAAAAACCGGTCGCGACAGTCTTGGCGGAGGTTTATCCGCATCAGCAGGACGAGCTGATACAAATCTGCAGTCCAGACGCGGCGAGAGGCTGACTTATACCTCACAGATGGGCGATCCGCTGGCGGCGCGTGCGCTCGTGCGATTGATGCGCCGCCGTGATCTGATGCAGTTTGTTAAGCGTGCAGAGGATATTTCCTCCGGCGGTCTTGCGGTTGCTGCAGCAGAAATCGCCGAGGGCGTCCGTATTGATCTTGACCGCGTACCGACCACCGTTTCCGATCGGATCAGCTCAGGACATGTCATGGGACCGTATGAGATTGCCTTTTCGGAAACCCAGGGACGCATGCTGCTTGTTATCCCTTCGACCCGCCTGAACGATGTTATCCGCATTGCCGCACAGGAGGATCTGGAAGCCGTGCTGATCGGTACGGTCACAGCGGAACGGCGTTTCCGTATGCGGTTCTGGGATCGGAGTCTGCTGTCGCTCTCGCGTGATTTTCTCGATGCGGCAGGGGCTGAGCGCCGTGTCGGTGCGCGTATTCCGAGGGCAGATACAGAGAATATGTATCGCGCAGTTTCAGACCGGTTGAGCGGAGAGGATCTTACCGAACGCTATCTCCGTGTCATGATGCACCCCGAGGTCGCATCACAGAAACGGTTATCAGAGCGCTTTGATACCACCGCAGGCGGCAGAACGGTCATGCTTCCGCTGTGCGGAAAAAAGATGCTGACGCCGACCGGATATATGGCGTACCGATTCCCATCGGTCAGTATGGGAATGGGAGATACGCATACGACAGCGGTGTTCAGTACCGGCTATTTGCCGCGCTATGCGGTACAAAGTCCGTATCATGGTGCATATCTTGCGGTATTGCAGGTGATTTGTCGGTTTGCGGCGGCGGGGATTCCGTCATCGGATATGGTATTGTCCCTGCAGGAGTATTTCCCGTGTGTCGGTGATGACCCTGAACGGTTCGGTATGCCGATGGCAGCGATGCTCGGTGCGTTCCGTGCGCAGATGGACTACGAGGTCGCGGCAATCGGCGGAAAGGATTCCATGAACGGAACCTCCGACCGGGGCGATGTACCGCCGACGGTGATTGCGTTCGGTGCGGCCGTCAGAGAACAGGAGCAGCTGATCACACCCGATTTCAAAAAAGCAGGCTCCCGTGTCTATCTGTTAATGCCCGAATATACAGATCATCATCTGCCCATTGCGGAGGACGAGCGCGGACTTCTGCATTATTTGCGCCGACTTTTTGATATGGATGCGGTTCTGTCCTGCTGTCCGATCGGCTCGGGCGGTGTTGCGGCGACGGTTGCAATGATGTGCTTCGGCAACCAGATCGGCTTTAACTATGAAACTGTTCCGCCTGTCAAAACGCTGTTTGAGGACAAACCCGGTGCGTTTTTGGTCGAGACCGATCGGGAACTGCGCGGTGTTTTCCTTGGATATACAAAGGATTCTGCAAATATTCTGATCGGCGGTGCGAGCATACCGCTGTCCGTGTTGTCTGCGGTCTGGCAAAAACCGGAGGAAAAACTGTATGCAGCGGTAACCGCCGGAGAACCGATTTCGCCGATTGTTCCTGCATTTCCGATGG
Organism: Clostridia bacterium; assembly: GCA_017558715.1. Lineage (GTDB taxonomy): Bacteria > Bacillota > Clostridia > Oscillospirales > CAG-272 > RGIG3925. Next base: position 7,880 of record JAFYTT010000422.1, read on the forward strand.
CAAAACATTCTGCGGCGCCACCGCATGTCTGTCTGCCAAAACCCCGTGTCCTGCTCCCGGTTCTGCCGTATATCACGGGTGAGGACATCTTGGCGGCACGGTTTGCCAAGGCAGGCTTTGAACCGATTCGGATGCTGTTTTCCTGTCGGTCACAGCAGGCGTTTTTGCAGGCGTGTGAGGAATTTGCGCATCTGCTGGACGAAACACAGGTGCTTGCATTCCCCGGCGGCAGTTACCCCGATTACGGCAGTATTCCCGCGGCAGCGGCTGATCCTGCGGCACGGTTTGCTGAGGCAGTCTTTTCCCAGCCGCATCTGTCCGATGCACTGTATCGTTTCAGGGAACGTTCGGAGACACTGACGCTTGGTCTTGGTGAGGGCTTCCGTATGCTTTTGGCGTCTCCGCTTCTGAGGGGTGATATCGGTGATGAGGATGAACGGCTGTCACTTGCGGAAAATCCGTGCGGACATCTGGTATCAAAGCCTGTGCGTGTGCGGATTATGTCGGTCAACTCCCCCTGGATGCGTTTTTGTGAATCCGGGGAGATTTATACGCTGCCTGTAGCTTCCAAAGCCGGGCGTTGTCTGATTCCGGGTGAGCTTGTGCTCAATATGGGCGCCCGCGGACAGATTGCAGGGCAGTATGTTGATGAGGATCACAATCCGACGATGGACACGGCGCGCAATCCGTTTGCTTCGGAATACGCAGTCGAGGGTATTTTCTCGCGTGACGGCCGCGTCATGGGACGGATGACACACCCTGACCGCGTGGATGACTCTTTGTGTATCAATGTTCCGGGCGCCAAAGAACTCCGGATTTTTGATGCCGCTATGGAGTATTATAAAATCAAGGTGTAACAGTACGGCAATCGGTGTAAAAATTGGTTATTTTTGAAAAAGCACTTGACTTTGCTGACGGAATATGACATAATATAAGTAACAAAAATTTCCTGATCTTAAAATATGGAAAGGATAGGTATATACAATGGCAAATAAAATACGCGTAACGGTCTGGAACGAATACAGACACGAAAAATCCGAGGAATTCATCCGTGAAATTTACCCCAAGGGTATCCATGGCTGTGTTAAGGATTTCCTCGATCAGCATGATGATCTGGAAGTACGTCTCGCGGCTCTTGACGATCCCGATCAGGGTCTGCCGGATGATGTTCTGAACAACACCGATGTCCTCATGTGGTGGGGTCATATGGCACACGGCGATGTTGATGATGCGCTGGTTCAGAGAATCAAGAAGCGCGTTTATGACGACGGTATGGGCTTTGTCGCTATGCACTCTGCGCATATGTCCAAGCCGTTCCGTGAGATCGTCGGTACCTCCGGTAAGCTGCTGTGGGGTGACGATCAGCACGAAATTCTGTGGAATGTTCTTCCGTCTCATCCGATCACCGCAGGTGTTCCCGAATATGTCGATCTCGGTACCGAGGAAATGTACGGTGAACCCTTTATGATTCCCCAGCCTGATGAGCTTCTGTTCATCTCCTGGTTTGAACACGGTTACGTCTTCCGTTCCGGCTGTACCTATCATCGCGGACGCGGTAAGGTCTTCTACTTCCAGCCCGGTCATGAAGCATGCCGTTCCTTCTATAACGAATACGTCCAGAAGATTCTGTACAACGGCGTCAAGTGGGCGGCTCCCAACGATTTCGGCGCTCCGATGCACAACTGCGACTATCGTAAACCCATTGTCTGATTCTATAAGAAAATTTGCAGGCTGCTGCGACCCGATCCGAGATGCGGCAGCCTGTTTATCAGAAACGCAAAGAAAGGAATCCCCGACAGCTTGTCCGGGGTGAGGTAACAGTATATGGCAAAGCTGCCGCATTATCATGAAGATCCGCATACGCTGCACATCGGTACCGAAACACCGCGCGCGTATTATATTCCGTTTGAAAATGCATGCAAAGCAAAGCATGGGGAACGCGGTATGTCCGCCTATTTCAAGTCCCTGTGCGGCGAATGGAATTTCAAGTTCTATCACAATGAAACCGAAATTGAACCCTTCTGGGCTGGCGGTATCGAATTTACCGACACGATGACCGTTCCGATGAACTGGCAGGCTAAGCTGGGTGCAGGCTATGATGTTCCCAACTATACCAACGTCAACTATCCGTATCCCCAGGATGCACCTTACGTCCCCGATGAAAATCCCTGTGCGCTGTATCAGCGTACCTTTACGGTAGAAGCATCCGTGCTGGAAGAAAAGGAAATCTATCTCAACTTTGAAGGTGTGGATTCCTGCTTCTATCTGTACATCAACGGCAATTTCGTCGGCTACAGCCAGGTTGCGCATATGACCAGCGAATTTGCGGTTTCCAAGTTCCTGAATGCCGGTGCAAACGATATCCGCGTACTCGTCTTCAAGTGGAGCGACGGTTCTTATCTGGAAGACCAGGATATGTGGAGAATGTCCGGTATCTTCCGTGAAGTATACCTTCTGTACCGTGACAAGGCACACATCGTGGACTTCAAGGTTACCGAAGACATCGCTGACGATTTCTCTGCAGCTGATGTCAAGATCGCTGTCACCGCAAACGGCGCGCTGACTGTTGACTGGAAGGCAGTCTGCGGCTGCGGCTGTGAAATCGGTGAGGGTGCTGTCGAAGCAGATGCTGACGGCAACGCGGTCATCACCTTCCACATCGACGATCCCCAGCTTTGGAGCGACGAAGCTCCGAATCTGTATCGCGTCATGCTTCATGCAGGCAATGAATACATTCCCGTCAATGTCGGTATCCGCAAGATCGAGGTCAAGGATAAGGTCATTTACATCAACGGTCAGAAGATCAAGTGCCGCGGTGTCAACCGTCATGACAGCCATCCGATCCTCGGTCATGCAACGCCGCTCGAACATATCCGTGAAGATCTGATGATCATGAAGCGTCACAACGTCAACATGATCCGTACCTCTCACTATCCGAACGATCCGCGCTTCTATGAGCTGTGCGATGAATACGGTCTGTTTGTCTGTGACGAGGCAGACATCGAAACACACGGCTGTCAGGTCGACAACGACTGGAGTCTCCTTTCCGAGCATCCCGACTGGAAGGAAGCGTATGTTGACCGTGCTCGTCTGATGTATCAGCGCGATAAGAACCATCCGTCCATCATCTTCTGGTCGCTCGGCAACGAATCCGGCTGGGGTAAGAACCATGTCGCGATGAGCGATTATCTCCGTTCTCAGGATGATACCCGTCTGGTTCACTACTGCGAAATCAAGGAAAACAACGAATACTTCCCGGCAATCGATATCAGCTGTGATATGTATCCCGGCGTTCATGTTCTGAAGGAACGTTTTGAAAACAACTATTATGCAAAGCCGTACTTCATGTGCGAATACTGCCATGCAATGGGTAACGGCCCCGGCGATCTGCGCGAATACTGGGATCTGATCTGGGCAACCGATCAGTTCTTCGGCGGCTGTGTCTGGGAATTTACCGATCACTCGGTTGCGCTTGCACCCGGTGCTGACGGTAAGCCGCGTTACACCTACGGCGGTGACTTTGGTGATATGCCCAACGACGGCAACTTCTGTGTTGACGGTCTCGTTTATCCCGACAGACGCCCGCACACCGGTTTGCTTGAACTGAAGCAGGTCATTGCTCCTGTCAAGGGTTATGCAAAGGATGTCGCAAACGGCGTCATCACCGTCAAGAATACCCGTTTCTTTGAAACCACCTCCGACCTGTCCCTGTACTGGTCGCTCGAACGTGACGGCAAGTCTGTCGCATCCGGCATCATTCCGACGCTCGACATCGCACCGCAGGCGGAAGCGGATTACACCCTCAAGTTCCCCAAGCTCTGCAAGTGCGGTCTGTACTATCTGAACCTGACCTTCAAAACCAATGTCTCCCACGCATGGGCAGAAGCAGGTCACATCGTCCGTGAGGATCAGATCGAAGTATCCGCACCCGCAAAGGAAAACTTCCCGTGCGCACTCGACGGCGTTTCCGATCTGCTGCTCGTCACGCAGAATGACTGGCAGATCAAGGTCAAGGCAGGCGATACCACATACGTTATCAACACACATTCGGGTCTTGTCGATTCCATTGAGTCCAACGGCAAGCAGATGCTCGTTTCCCCGATGAAGCCGACCGTATGGCGTGCTCCCACCGACAATGACCGCAACATCAAGAACAGATGGCGCGGCAACGGTTATGAAGATGCGATCCAGAAGTGCTACAATGCAAAGATCGTGGAAGAAAGCGATACCAAGATCTCCGTTGCATGTGATATTTCCATGAGCGGTGCCATCTGGCGTCCTGTTCTGCGCGGTACGGTGACTTATACCGTCTATGCGTCCGGCGATCTCGCTGTTGCATACCATATGAATACCCGTGAGGGAATTTCTCCTCTGCCGCGCTTTGGTGTGGAAATCGTCATGCCCGAAACCTCCGAGCAGATGCGTTACTTCGGTATGGGTCCGATGGAAGCATATTCCGATAAGAACCTCGCCGCAAAGATGGGCGACTGGAAGTGCAGCGTTGCCGATAACTATGAACCGTACGTCATGCCGCAGGAAAACGGCAGCCACGTCGGTACCAAGTGGGCAATGGTCAACACGATTGCCGGTCACGGTCTGTACTTCGCAGGCATGGGTGATACCGAAGACTTTACCTTCGGCGCATCCCACTATTCCGCAAAGGAACTGACCGTCAAGGGTCACCATTGGGAACTGGAAGCAGCAAAGGAAACCTATGTCTACATCGACTACAAGCAGGCAGGCATCGGTTCCAACTCCTGCGGTCCGGAACTGATGGAAAAGTACCGCTTTAACGAAAACGAATTTGATTTCGCGTTCCGTATCAAGCCGGTCTTTGCAAGCAGCTTTGCTCCGTTTGCTGAATGGAAGAAGCAGTTCTGATATATCTATATAACTTTTGGGCAGTCTCAAGTGTTTTGCTTGGGACTGCCTTTTTGACGGGAAATAAAAAACCGAACTGCCTGTGTCTGACAGTTCGGTTGATGGATATGCAATTACTGTGCCGCGGTTTCAACGGGCATCGGAGCGGGACCTGCGGTCTTTGCCTGCTCTTCGGTGATGACGCGGATGGTCTTGATATACTGCGGTGCGAGCGGCTTGTCGTTGCCGTCGGTAGCGACTGCGGCGATCTTGTCGACCGTTTCGATGCCTTCAATGACAGCACCGAAGGCGGCATAGTCACCGTCAAGGAATGTGGAATCTGCATGGCAGATGAAGAACTGGGACGATGCGGAGTCCATGCTGAGGGAGTTTCTTGCCATGGAGATGACACCGCGCTTGTGGGAGAGGGAATTGATGACACCGTTGTTGTTGAATTCACCCTTGATGGTCTTGTCGGAGCCGCCCATGCCGGTACCCTCGGGGTCGCCGCCCTGAATCATGAAGCCGGAGATGACGCGGTGGAAGATCAGACCGTCGTAGAAGCCCTTGTTGCAAAGCTCCACAAAGTTCGATACGGTGATCGGTGCGATTGTGGTGTACAGCTCGAGCTTCATATAGTCGCCGGACTGCATATCGATTTCGACATAAACGACGTTGTCAAGGTCAGCTGCGGGATTGCCGCCGCATGCGGTGAAGGAGAGGGTCAGGGACGCCATGCACACCACAAGTGCGACAAGGCGGAGAAGATGCTTGATTTTCATTGGTTTGTTTTCCTTTCGGTAAAATTACTTGGATGCCATTATTATACCACGGATTGCGGGATTTGTAAAGTATTTGTACGGTTTTCAGAAAACGCTCACATACTGCGCAGTACATCAGCGGGTTCTAAACGGAAGCACTCACCCATACAATACAGCAATGATGAGAAAGAAAGGGTGGCAGCCGATGGAAAGAAGCATCGAGCCGATGATGATATCCGATATCAAAGAAACAGAATATGCACCGCCGTTTCTGCCGGAGGGCATGAGCGGGTCAGAGAACGGAGAATGGACACGAAGCCGCGGCGGATTGGAGCGTGCCATGCAGACGCGAACGATCCTTGAGAGTACGGTTCTGCTCTGTGACAATCAATGTACCCTGTGGATGGATCTTGGCTGTATGCGCGGGATGATGACGCGGGATGAAGTCCAGCTGTGCCCCGATGGGGAAGCGGTCCGTGACATTGCGGTTATTACGCGTGTCGGAAAGTGCATTTCGTTTGTTGTGATCGGTTTTGCGTATACAGAAGACGGCGAGGAGGTTGCGGTGCTGTCGCGCAGGGAAGCACAGCGCAGATGCCGCACGGAGTTTTTAGACCGACTGCGGGCGGGTGACGTGATTCGCGCCAAGGTGACGCATCTGGAGCCGTTCGGCGCATTTGTTGATGTCGGATGCGGGATTGTCTCGATGCTGTCCATCGACAGTATTTCTGTGTCCCGCATTTCCCATCCGAACGAGCGGTTTTCCACCGGCATGCCGATCTGGGTCGTCATCAGAAGCGTTGTTCCGTTTGGGCGGATCTGTGTCACGCATAAGGAACTGCTCGGGACGTGGGAGGAAAATGCCGCCGCGTTCTGTCCCGGTCAGACGGTCACAGGCATCGTCCGCAGTATCGAATCTTATGGTGTTTTTGTGGAGCTGACACCGAATCTGGCAGGACTTGCCGAATATAAGGAACATCTCTGCGTCGGTCAGCGCGCGGCTGTCTATATCAAGAGCATGATTCCATTCCGCATGAAGGTGAAGCTTGTATTCATCGATACGTATCGAGGCGAAGGCATCAGCGGCGGATTGCATTATTATCTGCCGAAGACCTGCGGCGCGTCCGGAATTATGCACCTTGACCGTTGGCAGTATTCGCCGCCCGGTGCGGAAAAATGCGTGGAAACGGTGTTTGATTAACGCAATTTCAGATAACGGAGAAGTGCGTCGCGGGTGTTTTCAACCTTGTCATCGATCACTGCGTCAAGGAGCATCTGCAGACACTCACCGATGGCACGACCTGACATATGCTCTGCGGCAAGATCGCGCCCGTTGACAGCCAGCTGGGAAATCCGTGTCACATCTCCCGATGCGGCAACAGATGCGCACAGTGCGGTGGCGCGGTTACAGTCATCGGTGTGTGCGGGAAAGAGGGATGCGTGCAGGGAAAGCTGATCGGTGATATGCCCGACCGATTCTGCCGTCATTCTGCGGCGCATATCCGCACGGGTCACAGGCGGCATGTTTGCGGCATTGATGGTAAGTGCGGTGACTTCATCAAGGAAGCGTCGTTCCACGGGCAGACGGGAAACGGTACTGCGTACTTCCGCGGCATCGGTACATCCGCACAGACAGAGAAGCGCCGAAAGTCTGGTTTCTGCCGTAGTACAACGGGCAAAGCATGTCTCAATTTGCGGCTGCAGTCCTGCACAGGCACCAAGCGGCGGATAAAAGACAGCGATGATATCTGCAAACTCGCATAGGAGGGAAGCAGCACGGACACCGATGAGCATTTTTCGGAATTCCGATAAAATCCGTTCTCCTGAGATATACGTGAGAAGCGGAGCGCAGGTGTGGAGTGCCGCGGCGGTATCCGTCTCAATGTCAAAATCGAGCACCGAGGAAAACCGCAGGGCGCGCAGAATCCGCAGAGCGTCTTCGTCAAAGCGTTCTGATGGTGAACCGACACAGCGCAGAATTCCCGCCCGCAAATCGTCCGCACCGCCGAAAAAGTCACGCAGTCCCGTGGTCGGATGGTACGCAAGCGCATTCACCGTGAAGTCGCGGCGCAGGCAGTCCTCGCGCAGAGACGGCGTAAAGGTGACAGAGGACGGCGCCCGATGTCCGATGTATGCGCTCTCACAGCGGTAGGTCGTGATCTCCACAGGGTTTTTGTCCCACATCACGGTCACCGTTCCGTGCTTGATGCCGACGGTCAGACAGGTTTTATCGGCGAACAGGGCAAGTGTTTGCTCGGGCAGAGCGGAGGTGCAAAGATCCCAGTCGTGCGGCGTGACACCACGCATCATATCGCGGACACATCCGCCGACACAGAAGACCTCATATCCCGCCGCATCAAAACGGGCAATGATGTCCGAAATATAAGACGGTAAGGCAAATGCCGACTGCACGGACGCGTCGGCATTTGTTGTACTCGGATGGTATGTCATGCTTTGGTAATCAGCTTGCCGTCTTCGATGATGAAGACACCGTAGCCCTCGCCCGTCATACCGCCGGATTCGATGAGGTGCTTTTTGTACGCACGCTGCATACCGGTGTTTTCGGGAAGGGTCGTGAAATCCTTGTGGTCGCACTTGTAGCCGTACATACGCCACAGATTGCCGATGTTGCCGCGGCATTCCTCACTCGACAGCATGATGAAGTCCTCCATGAAAGCAACGATGTTGGAGCCCTTCTGCAAAAATTCACGGTGTGCCGGATACAGCAGCCAGGAATGACAGACAAAGACGTGAGAGCCGAAGAACTGCTCGGCACGGCGATAGGAATCCATACGGACCTCCTCGGTCAGCGGGCCGCCTTCGGGAATGTGGATGGTCAGAACGGGATCGCCGCGATGGACAACGTAATCGCCGAACGCATATCTGCCGTGACGGAATGTCGTCGGTTCATACTGGAAACGTCCGATGCGGTACAGCTTTTCTTTCAGCGTCATGTCCAGCCAGCCCATCTGCAGAAGACCGGGTGCGTCGTTCTGGCGCATGCAGGTCAGGTTCCAGACGGTGAACTCTGTCATGGAATCCTCATAGATATCCTGTGCCACGCCGTGTGCGAGATAGTTGTAATAAGTCTGACGCGCGAACATCATGTAAACGGTCAGGTCACACAGCGGAACGGAGATGCCGAGCTTTTCTGCCAGCGCCTCGATTTGGGGCTGAACATCCACATCGGCAAAATACGCGCAGGACAGGGCGTTGGCTTCGTCTGCGGGAATTGCCTGTGCTGCGGCAAGAACGGCGGATGCGGCATCGTCGGGCAGCTTGATTGCCTCGGATAACTGCTTGATATGCGCGATATATTCATAGGCGGGCGTGGGAATCTTGAAGACGAGCTTGATAATTTCGCCGTCGGTTTCCTCATTTTTCAGACCCGGCATGTGGACATCCTGCGGGAAGAACAGCGCAAAGTCACCGTCACGGAACGTCATGGTGACAGCGCGGTCAGCACCGCCGAAGAACTGCAGGTCTTTTTCCGCATTGTACTCGTCTGCATCCAGCGCGTCATCGAGGGAGGCGTAAACCATCGTTTCCGCACCGCGGACAACATACTGCAGGTCGATGTAATTTCTGTGTGCTTCCCACTTGCTCTCGGCCTTGGGTTCATAGCGGTTGACATTGCAGACAACACCGCCGCCAAGCTGGATTTTTCCGGCTTCGAGCGTCAGGATATCGGTGTCACGCAGAAAGGATTCAACCGCCGCAATACCGGGCAGAATCTGACGGTAAGAGGACAGGTTTTTGATCTGATCGTAAATCATGAGAGGACATCTCCTTTACTGTTGTTTGTTGTGATTATATCATGAACGGATGCGTTTGTCAAGGACATCATGACAAAAACCGCCGGATACAGTTTTCGGGCTGTATCCGACGGCAATTTTCGGTTATTCTGTTTTGGCGGGTGCATCGGTGCAGGGCAGCTCGAACCAGAACGTCGAGCCGTGGTTTTCCTCTGCCTCCGAGGTTTCCACGCCGAATCTTGCATTGTGCATCTGCAGAATCCCTTTGACGATGGAAAGTCCGAGGCCTGTTCCGACGACTGCACGCTTGTGCGCCTTGTTTTCCTTGAAGTAGCGATCCCAGATGTATTCCAGGTTTTCGGGGGAGATGCCCATGCCGGTATCCGTCACGGAAATGCGGACAACGCGGTTTCCGTTTTCCGTTTTGACCGTCTGACGGATGACGACCTTTTTATCGGTTCCTGTATAGGAGATGGCGTTGTTGACGAGGTTGTAGATGACCTGTCCGAGCTTGGGATAGTCGGCGGTAACATAAATGTTTTCGTCATACAGGAAATCAATATCATATCCGTCGTTTTCCTTGAGCTTCTGATAACGGCGATTGATGGTCTTGACGCAGTCGGTCAGGGAGAACGTCGTCAGGGTCATCGGTGCAGTACCCGACTGGAGCTTGGACAGATCGAGCAGATCGTTGACAAGTGTTGTCAGGCGGCTTCCTTCATCGATGATGACCTGTACATTTTCCGGTGTGTTTTCGCCCGGCAGATCACGCATGACCTCGGCATATCCCGTGATCATCGTCAGCGGCGTGCGAAGATCGTGAGAGACGTTGGCGATCAGGTCGCGGCGGAAGCCCTCTACCTTGGAAAGCTCCTTTGCGGCATAGTTGAGCGTATCGCGCAGCTCGGCAATTTCCTTATAGCCGCCGCCCTCAAATACGGTGTTGTAGTCACCCGTTGCCAGCTGATGTGCGCGTTCATTGATTTTGATGATCGGCGCGGAAATACGGTAGGAAAGCACCAGCGCCATAATCACGGCGGCAACGATGAACAGAATCGAGATGATGACAAGTTCGTACTGCAGTGTCTGCACGGTTGCCGAGACCGGGGTAACCTTGGAGTTCAGAATGATATAATATCCTCTGTCGTGGGATTCCACGTATTCCACGTACAGCATTGCGGTTTCACGGTCGGGATTGTCGTTCTGCGATGCCGTGGGAAGCGGCGTTCCGTCCGGTGTATAGGTCTGTGTTGATGCGGTTGTCGGGGTCATGTCCCGAAAATAAATCTCGCCGGACTGTCGGATGGTCGCAAGAAACTGGATGCGGATCATATCCGATAAAAAGGAGCCGGATGCCTGATGCACAAAGCAGCTGTTTGCCGCGCCGATGGAATAGCATGTATTGTGTGTACTGGAGCCGATGGCGTGAAAGGCATCATCGAGCACCAGAATACAAATCTGGTTGTCGGATGCGATGGAGTCTGTCAGCTGCGCCATGGCATTGCCGTTCGGATTGGCGGTTGTGATGCGGGAACGGATACTGTCTGCGGCGGTAAAGATCTCATTGACCTTGATATTGCGGTAGACATCTCCGAGAAATACGATCTGAAACAGCCACAAAACGAGCAGCAGAACCGATACAAATACCGCAAGATATGCCGCCAGCTTCCATCGGATACCGATCTGCGGAGTGTTACGTTTCATCATGAGCCGATGTCAGCGAACCTGCGTCATGCTTCAAAGCGGTAACCGACACCGCGCAGAGTGACGATGAATTTCGCATATGCACCGAGGGATTTGCGCAGAAGCTTGATATGGGTATCCAGCGTTCTGTCGTCCCCGTAGAAGTCATAACCCCAGACATCGCAGATCAGCTTTTCACGGGTCAGTGCAATGCCGCGGTTTTTGACCAGATAGAAGAACAGCTCGTATTCCTTCGGCGTCATATCGATCTTCTGACCGTCGATATAGACAAGACGGCCGGTAAAGTCCACCGTCAGACCGTCAAAGGTCAGAACCTCACGTTCCTGCTTTTCTTCATGACGTGCGGTACGCTTGATGACGGCGGAAACGCGCATCATCAGCTCCTTTGCGGAGAAGGGCTTGTCGACATAGTCATCAACGCCGACCTCGAAGCCGTGGATATGGTCATATTCCTCACCGCGTGCGGAAAGCATGATGACGGGAATGTTTTTGGTCTTACGGATTTCCTTGCATGCGGAAAAACCGTCCAGAAACGGCATCATGATATCCATAATGATGATATCGTAATTGTTTTTGCGGCACTTTTCGACCGCGTCCATGCCGTCGCCGGATTCCTCAACCTCATAGCCTTCAAACAGCGCGTATTTCTTGATCAGCTCGCGGATTTTTTCTTCATCGTCAACGATGAGCATACGGTATGCTTTCTCCATAAATTGTATCCTTTCTGTTGGTTTTATGAAAATATTATAAAAGATTTATGTGAATATCATTTGACCGTCGTATGACTGTCATTTAAGAGTTGCTGTCCTTGTCTTTGGCAGGTTTTTTATCGAGGCGCAGCCCGGACAGCGGATTGGCATCCATGGCACTCTGCATTGCAGCATCGGAGACATGCGTGTAGATCTGCGTCGTGTTGAGCTGTTCATGTCCGAGGATATCCTTGAGCACGCGGACATCGACATTGCCGCTCTGATACATCAAGGTTGCGGCGGTATGACGGAGCTTGTGTGTGGACAGCTTTTTGTGACCGAACCCTGCCATATCCAGATATTTGTATACGATGTACTGCACCGTCTTCTGGCTGATGCGCTGATTGCGGCGGGTGCTTAAAAACAGTGCCGTTTTGTCCTCAGGCAGGATGCGGTCTGCCATGGCGGCACGAACGGGTAAATACGCAAGCAGGGCGGATTTGCAGGCGTCATTGAGATAAATCATACGTTCTTTGCTGCCTTTGCCTGTGACGCGCACGGAGGTCATGTTGCGGTCGATATCGGTCGTATTGATGCCGACCAGTTCCGACAGACGCATACCGCAGTTGAGAAACAGCGTGACCATGGCAAAGTCGCGGTCGCGTGTAGCACTTTCGGTATCGGATGCAACGGTTTCCAGCAGAAGAACACATTCGTCCAGCGTCAGATATTTCGGAAGCTTCTGCGATTGCTTCGGCGTTTCGATATCGCGGACGGGATTGTTCTCAAACAGCTTCTCCGTGACGGTCAGATATTTATAAAACGACTTGAGGGAGGACAGCTTTCTTGCACGTGCGCAGACTTTGTTGCCGCGTTCATTGACAAGGTAATTGAAAACGGCATAGACCTCGCTTCGTGTCACGCCGGAAAGAAACGGGACATCAACATCGTCCAATGAGATATCCTCCAGCGGAACAGACCGTGATGCGCGCAGATGCTTGTACACGCGGAAGAACAGGCTCAGATCCGACAGATAGTCTTCCACGGTCGACGGTGAACGTCCCTGAATGACGGTTTTATAGGTCGCAAATTGCTGAAAGATCGGCGGGTATACCGTGATATCAATGGGGCGGTAATCTGCCATATCGGACTCCTTTCTGTGAAATGATTTTCTGATACTATTATAACACGGTATTATATAAAATTTCCATGCTTTTCATGGATAAAATGTAAATTTTTCGTAATCTTTGAAAAAAGAATGAAAAATACTTGATTTGTTCATTGAATTTCGGTACAATGTATCCGTACAACAATGATACACAGACAGAAAGGAATCCCAAAAACTGTTATGAAAGAATTCTGGAAATCCAATTCATACAATATCGTCAAATGTTTTCTCAATCAGATCGCCATTACCATGTTCGGTCTGATGATCGCGTTCGCCACCATGCAGAACAAGACGTTTCTGTTGGTCGGTTCGCTGTTCTCGATCGGCTTTTATCTGTTTCTGACCTACTATATGTTCTGGGAGATCGGCGGCAAGGACCGCATCCTGGAAGATGGCGGACGCCGTCAGAAGACGCCTCTGCGCGGTCTGATCGTTTCGCTGATTGCGTATATCCCGATGATCCTCATGGCGATTCTTCTGCTCGTTACCTATCCCTATGGAGAAACCATGGAGTCGGCAGGAAATCTGTATATGGTGATCAATATGCTCACACGTTTCCTGCACGCAATGTACCTCGGTCTTGCGACACTCTACAGCCCCGAGAATCCGATTGTCTGGCTGTTGGTTTGTCTGCCGATGCCCGTTGTTGCACAGTTCGGCTATATGCTCGGCAACCGAAACTTCCGTATTCTCGGTCTGTTTGGCATCAAGCCCAATCTCAAGGACGAAACACGCTGAAAAATCTTCGGACGCCAATCCCCGGCGTCCTGTTTTTCCGTCATACGGGCGACACCTTCGGCATACGATGTCATAACGATATGATATGCGGGAGAGAAAGCCAATGGGGAAACGTGCACGGGTCTGTATGATCTTTCTTCTGCTGACAGGTTTGTTCAGCGGTACAATGCTTTTTCTGAGCGGTGAGGGCTTTGTGTACAGGAAAAACGAGGCTGTCACGGCACAGGCGGAACTTGTGACGGACAGGATGACTGCGGTGAGAACAACGGTGATTCTCGATGCGGGACACGGCGGGGAAGACGGTGGTGCGGTATCGTCGGCAGGAGCGGCGGAAAAATCGCTGAATCTGTCGATTGCGCTGACGCTCGGAGATATGCTCTCCTCCTGCGGTGTCGATGTCATCTATACAAGAACCGACGATAACGGACTTTACGACGGCGCTGTCGCAGGTCACAGGAAAATGACGGATCTCAAAAACCGTCTTGCTGTACGTCGGGCGTATCCCGATGCACTGTTTTTATCCATCCATATGAATACCTTTTCCGATCCGCGCTGTCACGGGATGCAGGTTTTCTATTCGGATAACGATCCCACATCCAAAGAATTGGCGGAATGTCTGCGTCAGGCAAATCACACGTATCTGCAGACGGACAACAGTCGTGCAGTCAAGGCGGCAGACGCATCGATCTATCTGCTGGATCGCGCCGAGGGAACAGCCGTCCTTGCGGAATGCGGATTTCTGTCCAATCCCACGGAGGCGGCACATCTTTTGACAGCGGAATACCGCGAGCAAACTGCGGCTGTGCTGTGCGTCGGAATCTTAAATTACATCAAGGAGTATTGCGCACCATGAAAGGACCCAAGAGTATCTTTATCTGTACCGAATGTGAATATAAAACGACAAAATGGATGGGCAAGTGTCCGTCCTGCGGCGCGTGGAACTCCATGGAGGAGCAGGAGGAATATCTGACGGAAACGGCGGCGCAGGGAAAGGCTGCTGCCCGTCACGCGCTGTTCTCCACGGCGGTCGATACGGGTGCCGACGCAATTCTGTTTGACGAACTGGAAATCCCGACGTATATGCGCTCAAACACGGGACTTGGCGAGCTTGACCGCGTACTCGGCGGCGGACTTGTTCTCGGTTCGGTTGTGCTTTTGTCGGGCGAACCCGGCATCGGTAAGTCGACAATGCTGATGCAGGTATCGGCGACGCTCGGACAGAATCGCCGTGTGCTCTATGTCTCGGGTGAGGAATCACAGGGACAGCTCAAGCTCCGTGCGAAGCGTTTGGAGGTATCGGGACCGAATCTGTACCTCTGTATTGAAACAAACATCCGCAACATTCTCAGACAGGTCGACAAGCTCAAGCCCGATGTGCTGATTGTCGACTCGATTCAGACGATCTACAACGATGAGATCAATTCTGCGCCCGGCTCTGTCACGCAGGTCAAGGAAGCGGCAATGGCGTTGATTCACAAGGCGAAAAACGATGGGATTTCGATCATCCTCGTCGGTCACGTCAACAAAGAGGGCAGTATCGCAGGACCGAAGGTGCTGGAGCACATGGTTGATGCGGTCGTCTATTTTGAGGGCGAACGCCAGCAGTCCTACCGTGTCATCCGTGCCATCAAGAACCGCTACGGCTCGACCAACGAAATCGGCGTCTTTGAAATGACGGACAAGGGACTGAACGAGGTCGAAAACCCCTCGGAAATGCTGCTCTCGGGACGTCCGCAAGGGGTATCGGGCAACTGTGCCGTCTGCGTCATTGAAGGCTCCCGTCCGATCATTGCCGAGATTCAGGCGCTCGTGACCCAGACCTTCTTCCCGTCTCCCAGACGTTCTTCAACGGGTATTGACTATAACCGACTGCAGATGATTCTGGCGGTATTGGAAAAGCGTCTCGGTCTGCGTTTTTCGGCAAACGATGCATATCTCAATGTCATCGGCGGTCTGCGGTTGGAGGAACCCGCGGCGGATCTTTCTGTCGCACTTGCGCTGATCTCCTCCATCAAGGACAAGGTTCTCCCCGATGATCTTGTTGCCATCGGAGAACTCGGTCTTGCGGGTGAGGTGCGTGCGGTCGCCGGCATTGAGCAGCGTGTCAAGGAATGTGCGCGTCTCGGCTTTAACCGCATTGTCGTTCCGAAGAAAAATGCGGAGGCGAAAAATCTGAACATCGACGGGGTGGATATCTTCCCGGTCAACAGTATTTTCGAGACGCTGAGCTTTTTTGCATAAATCATAAAAAATCCGACAAAATTGTGAGCAAATTTCGGTAAATTTCGATTTGTTCACAATTTTGTCATATATATGCGGTATACTGTTAAAAGAACTATCGGTGCTATCGGAAAGGACGTGAGAAGTTTGTCAACGCCGCGATACCGGCACGAAATCAAATATGTGATCGACCGTTTTCAGATGACACAGCTGGATCGGCGATTGTCGGCTGTGATGACACCTGACCGTCATGCAGGAGAGGACGGGACATACTTTATCCGCTCCCTGTATTTTGACAATGCGCAGGATAAAGCACTGAAGGAAAAGTCCCTCGGACTTCCGCGCCGTGAAAAATTCCGATTGCGATATTACAATCTCGATCCCTCATATATCCGATTGGAAAAAAAGAGCAAGATCAACCGTCTGACAGACAAGCAGTCGTGTCTGATCACCAAAGAGGAATGTGAGCGCATCCTGGCAGGTGATTTCGCGTTTCTCTCAACCTCTGACAAAGAGCTGATGCGAGAGTTTTACGCAAAGATGCGGCTCCATGGTCTGATACCGAAATCGGTTGTCGACTACACGCGCAAAACCTTTGTCTGTCCGATTGCCGATACCCGCATTACGCTCGATTACAACATCCGCTCGGGCATTCGTGCAACGGATTTTCTGAATACCGATCTTGCGACGGTTCCGTGCGATGCGGCAGAGTCGGAGCCGATCTGTATTCTTGAAGTGAAATACAACGAATTTCTCCCGGGACACATTGCGGCACTGCTGCAGACACCCGATTGCCGCACCTCTCCTTTTTCCAAATACGAAATCAGCAGAAGATTCGATTGATTCAATTTACATATACAACGGAGGATTATCTCATGCCGTCTACTTTCATTGCCAAATTTGCCGAAGTCAATTATCTTGACATTCTTCTTGCGTTTGCCGTCTCCCTTCTGATGGGTCTGTTCATTTATGCAATCTACCGTATGACATTTGCGGGTGTCATGTATTCCCGCAGCTTCGGTATTTCGCTTGTTGCCATGACGATGATTACCAATGTCGCAATTCTGGCGGTTACCCAGTCGGTCATTCTGTCGCTCGGTATGGTCGGTGCACTTTCCATCGTCCGTTTCCGTACGGCGGTCAAAGAACCGATGGAAATTGCTTTCCTGTTCTGGGCAATTTCTGAGGGTATCGTCATCGGTGCCGGTATGATTCCCGTTGCGCTGATCGGTGCGATTTTTGTCGGCGCATCGCTTGTGGTCTTCCACATTCTCTCCGGTCGTGCGCCTGCATCAAAGCCCTATATCCTCGTGCTTCATGCGGCAGATGATGCGGCAGAAGACAATGTCCAGAAGGCAATCGCCGCATCGGTCAAGCGTCAGGCGGTCAAGTCCAAGACTGTGACTGCGGCCGGCGTTGAGCTGACGGTTGAGGTTCGTCTGGCAGGTGCGGAAACCGCGTTTGTCAACGATCTGAAGAAGATCCCCGGTGTTGCCGATGTGACGCTTGTCAGCTACAACGGCGACTATATGGCATAATTCAAAAACGTTTTACAGCTGGGGCATTTTGATGATGCCCCTGTCTTATTGTTATCATGGAGGTTATCATAAGATGGATTTTGTTTTGAACGGTTATCAGCCCGCGGATGTTCTGCGGTATTTTGAACAGCTGTGTGCCATCCCGCACGGCTCTTACAATGAAGCAGGTGCGGCGGATTTTCTCTGCGCATTTGCAGAGGAACACAACCTTGCGTATCGCCGCGATGACATGCACAATGTTCTGATCCGCAAACCGGCGACCGAAGGCTACGAAAACGAGCCTGTCGTCATGCTGCAGGGACACACCGATATGGTTTGTGTCAAGCGCGCCGATAAGGAACACGACTTTCTGCGTGATCCGCTTTCGCTGATTGTCGAGGATGGCTGGCTTCGCGCCGACGGAACCACCCTTGGCGGCGATGACGGCATTGCCGTTGCGATGATGATGGCGATTCTTGCCGATGACAGCCTTGCGCACCCCGAACTGGAATGCCTGTTTACCGTACAGGAAGAGGTTGGACTTGGCGGTGCCGGCGGATTTGACTATTCCGATATCAAGGCGAAACTGCTTTACAATCTCGACTCCGAGGAAGACGGCGTCTGTACGGTCAGCTGTGCAGGTGGCGTTCGTGCCGATATGCATCGTCCCGTCACCTATGAGACACTCGACGCGATGACAGCGGAAATCCGTGTCAGCGGTCTGAAGGGCGGTCATTCGGGTGCTGAAATTCATATGCCGCGCGGCAATGCACACCGCATTGTCGGTCATATGCTCGCCGCGGTTCAGGCAATCGCACCCATTCGTATCGTCTCGCTTGCGGGAGGCAATATGGACAATGCCATCCCGCGTGACTGTACGGCGGTCATTGCTTATCACGCGGACTGTGCCGATGCGGTCAAAACAGCACTTGATACGCTGTGTGCAGAGCAGATGTCCGTTCTGTCCCGCGATGATCGAGCAGAGGGCAAGATTTGCGCATCCTACGACAGCGGAACGGTTCGTGCGATGACCGTGGAGGATACCCGTGCGATTCTCGGTATTCTGAATCTGACACCGAATGGCATTGTCACGATGTGCGAGGATATGCCCGAACTTGTCGAATCGTCCTGCAATATGGGCATTCTGTGCACAGAAGAAGATGCGGTTAAAATCGGATTCCTGGCACGTGCATCGGTGGAGATCCGCAAAGAGGAGATCAGAACGAAGCTGGCGCTGTGTGCAGGTATCTTCGGTGCCGAAATCTCCTATTCCGGTGAGTATCCCGGCTGGGCGTACGACCGTGATTCCGTGGCAACGAAGCGCTATGTTGCGGTTTATGAACGCCTGTGGGGTCAATCCCCGCGCGTGGAAGCCATTCATGCGGGACTGGAATGCGGTCTGATGAAGCACGCCGTACCCGATCTCGATCCGATTTCGATCGGTCCCGATATGCGCGATATCCATACACCCGAGGAGCGCATTGAACTCGATTCGATCCGCCGTGTGTATGAAACGGTCTGCGCGATGCTTGCAGAGAAATAAAATTGGGGGAGAAGCCGTTTTCCGCGGTTTCTCCCCGTTTGTTTATAAGAGAATACAGACAAGTCCCCTGGCACCTTCGTTGATGATGCGTTCGACCGTTTCGCCGAGCTTTTGTCTTGCATCGTCGGGCATGTGTGCGAGCTTGGCATGCAGACCTTCTCCGACCAGCTCATGCAGGGATTTTCCGAACATGTTGGTCTGCCACAGGCGTGACGGATCTTCTTCAAATTCATGCATGAGGAACTTCACCATTTCCTCGGATTGCTGTTCCGTCCCGACGATCGGCGCAACCTGTGCCTCGATGTTGGCGCGGATCATATGAATCGAGGGTGCTGTGGCTTTCAGGCGAACCCCGTAACTGCCGTTCTGGCGGACGATCTCGGGTTCGTCGAGCACAAATTCGGAGATGTCGGGCATGACCGTTCCCCAACCTTGTGTCCGTACCTGCTCCAGTGCTCCGGAAACGCGGTCATACGCCTTTTTTGTTTGCGCAAGTGAGGACAGAAGCGAGAGCAGAGATGCATCGGAGTCAACGGAAAATCCCGTTTCCTCGCCGATGATCCGATAAAAAAGGTTTTCCTTTGGCATACATGCGACGGTCAGACTGCCGCTTCCTGCATGACTGCCGACGGAGGTGATTTCGGACAGATATTCCCCGGTCTCTGCCGCAGATAATACCGGGACCGCGTCACCCATTTTGTGCATCTGCGCGGCAAGTGTACAGGCTGTCTCATAAACACAGCGGGAAACACGGTGCTCGGCGGGGAGCGCGCAGATCCAATCGGGCAGGGAGACCCGCAGTTCGCGGATCGGGAACTGTTCAAGCGCGAGTGCGAGAATGTGGCGGATGTCCTCGTTGTCCATGTCCATGCAGGAAAGCAGGGCAACCGGAGCGTGGTATTTTTCCTCCATCTGCAGACCGAGCGCGATGGTATCGGGATGATCGGGATGCGCAGAGTTGAGGACGATGACGAACGGCTTGTTCTGCTCGGAAAGCTCACGCACCACGCGTTCTTCTGCGTTGAGGTAAGCGTCCCGCGGTAATTCACCGATCGAGCCGTCTGTCGTGACAAGAATGCCGATGGTCGCATGCTCGGAAATGACCTTGTGCGTGCCGATCTCTGCCGCTTCTTCAAAGGGAAGGGGACTTTGCGAC
>JAFYTT010000423.1 GCA_017558715.1 Clostridia bacterium
GGGGCGACAAGACGATGTTCTATATGCTTGATCACGTCCGCGCAAAGAAAAAAATCGCGTGGCTGCACTTTGACTACACCAAGCCGATGCGGGACGATACCCTCTACGAACCTGCCTTTGCCGCGTGTGACTATACCGTGACCGTGTCAGGACCGATCGAGGCATCGATGAAGGCGCATTTCCCGCACCTGGCCGACAAAATCGTCTGCATGGAAAACATCAACGACCCGCGCCTGATCTGGGATCTGGCACTCCGCGGCGAGACATTCCCCGATGCCCATTTCAAGGGCAAGCGCATCCTGACCGTCGGACGCATCGCCGAGCAGAAGGGATACGACATGGCAGTCGAGGTGCTGGCGCGTCTGCGGCGGGACGGCTATGACGTGCGCTGGTATGTCATCGGATCGGGAACACCGGAGGATGAAGAGGCGCTCAAGCTCAAAGCCATTGATTATAACGTCGCCGATATGCTGATTCTCCTCGGCAACACGACCAACCCCTATACCTACATGCGCGACTGCGACATTTACGCACAGCCGTCCCGTCATGAAGGCAAGCCGATTGCCGTTGAGGAGGCAAAGATTCTCTACAAACCCATCCTCGCAACGGAATATCTGTCCGCGCGCGAACAGCTGTCGGACGGCAATCTCGGCGAAATCTGCCCGATCTCCGTCGACGGCATCTATGAGGGTCTGAAAAAAATGCTCGACAACCCCTTCCTCTGCGAGTGCTATTCCGACCGTCTGACGACAGGGAAGAAGGGCAACACCGAGGAGATGCATATCTTTGAAGCACTTGTCGGTGAAAATGCATAAATTGTATGCATATACACGAAATATGCAACAAAAAGCAAATTTATATGAATAAAAATGCGAAAACACCTTGACAAATCGGGTGGAATCGTGTATAATATACGCACATTCTTTTTTGATCACAACACAGAAAAAACGGAG
Organism: Clostridia bacterium; assembly: GCA_017558715.1. Classification (GTDB taxonomy): domain Bacteria; phylum Bacillota; class Clostridia; order Oscillospirales; family CAG-272; genus RGIG3925. The sequence continues at coordinate 954 of JAFYTT010000423.1, forward strand.
TAACCCATGACAAAGATTTTCATTGACGGCAGTGCCGGAACGACCGGTCTGCGCATTTACGAACGAATCGGACACAGAGCGGATCTGGAGCTGATCCGTCTGCCGGAGGAATTGAGAAAAGACCCCGCGGCACGAAAGGAAGCCCTGTTTGCTTCCGATATCGCGTTCCTGTGTCTGCCCGATGCGGCGGCAATCGAAGCGGTTGCGCTGGCAGAAGGTGCCGGCACCAAGATCATCGATACCTCGACGGCACACCGATGTGCGCCCGGCTGGGTCTACGGCTTTGCGGAAATCGGCGGACGGCGTGATGCGATTGCATCCTCCTCCCGTATCGCAAATCCCGGCTGCCACGCAAGCGGCTTTATCGCGCTCGTCGCACCGCTGGTCTCGGCAGGCATGATCGATGCGGATACCGTGCTTTCCTGCTTCTCGTTGACCGGCTATTCCGGCGGCGGTAAGTCGATGATTGCCGACTATGAAAATCCCGACCGTGATACGCTTCTTGACGCACCGAGACAGTACGGTCTTACCCAAAAGCACAAGCACCTGCCCGAAATGGCGGCGGTCACCGGCATGAAGCACGACCCGCTGTTCTGCCCGATCGTCGGCGACTTCTATGCGGGTATGGAAGTGACCGTTCCGCTGGCAAAATCCATGCTCCGTGGAACGCCTGACGACATCCGTGCGCTGTACCGCGAAACCTATGCAAATGGTCTTGTCCGCTATTCCGAGGACACAGCGGAAGGCGCGTTCCTCTCCGCAAATGCGTTTGCAGGCAGAGACGATATGGAAGTCCGCGTCGAGGGCAATGACGACCGCATCCTGCTCGTCGCAAGATATGACAACCTCGGCAAGGGCGCATCCGGTGCCGCAATTCAGAATATGAACATCCTGCTCGGCTGTGAAGAGGCAGAAGGGTTGGTTGTTGGATAAAACATAACACGAAGATACTGATTACGGGTGAACGTCTGGGTGGTATACACGCGTCCCAAGCCTTCCCTGGTGAGGGAAGGTGGCACGCGCAGCGTGACGGATGAGTCGTTCCAATGTAGTATTTATATTCAAGGACGTCTTTCAATTTTGTTTATTCAAAGTTTTTTCATATCCGTATATGCAGTATATCATTGTGACCACACTGACAACTCATCCGTCTTTCGATAAAAATGCAGGGGCATTTTCATCGAAATCCACCTTCCCTCACTAGGGAAGGCTTGGATGCAAGTACCGTCATCGATATTATCATCCGTAAACAACATCAAATTTACATATATCCCAATTTACAAAGAAAGGAAAAAACGATTCATTCGTTCTACATACAACCATGATTACATCGATCAAAGGCGGCGTTACCGCTGCAAAAGGCTTTTCGGCATCCGGCGTTCACTGCGGCATCCGCAAGAACCGCACCAAGCGCGATCTGGCCCTCATTATCAGCGACGTGCCCGCTTCTGCCAGCGCGGTCTACACCACCAATCTGGTCAAGGGCGCGCCCATCCACGTCACCCGCCGTAACATTGCTGACGGTATTGCCCAGGCGATGATCTGCAACAGCGGCAAC
>JAFYTT010000424.1 GCA_017558715.1 Clostridia bacterium
CCGCGCTGCACCGTTTTGAACAGCCCGAACAGGACAAAGGACAACATCGCGCCGAGATACGGATTGACATGCGAAAACGGCTTTGCAAGGGCTGTCATTGCCAGCATCGAAAGCCCCAAGAGATTGAGTACCCCGAACAGGATCTTCTGATCGGGCATGAAGATCAGCGTGACCAGCGTCACCGCGACCGATGCGCCGAAAACGATCAAGCCCCGCTTCCACGGTTTTCTGCCGAGTGCATGACAAAAGCCCGACAGCAAAATGAACGTCCAGCAAATGCTCTGCTGCCACAGATGTGCGCCGTCCGAGCGGTACCAGTCCGCGCGTACACCGAACATGTACACAAGATCCCACATCGCGTGATAGGCGATCATCGACAGAATCGTGATACCGCGGATGGAATCCAGCGCATGCAGACGCTGCTTCTTTTCACTCATGAGAACAGCACCTGACGCGGCGCATGATCGGTTTCGTATGCGTCAAACAGCGGACGGAGTTCATAGCCGTCAACGCCTGCGATGAGTGCTTCGTGCGGCAGATCAAGCGGCATGTCGGCCGTGACAGAGTACATGACGTTGCCGCGGAAGATCGCCCAAACGCCGTCCTTTTCGTTGTGTGCGCCGACAGGGGTCTCCGCGTGATACGGCACATCAAAATCAACGGTGATCTCTCGGGTTTCAGCGGTCACAGACAGATACAGCATGCCGCCGTCAACGGAATACGAAGCGCCCGAAACGGTGATATTTTCCGCCGTATAGGACGAAACGTCCGGCAAATAACAAGCAAGCGTAACATTGCCCGCGGTATTTTCCTTGACGTTGAATACCGTTTTGCCCTCGATCGGATAGGCAGACTTCTGCGAGAGGACAAGCTGACCGCCGCCGACGGGAATGCGCGCGTCAGAGGAGGAAAAATACGGAACGACAACAGTATCACCGTCGATCAGATACGCGTATTCGGCAACGGAAGCCAGTCCCTCACCGCCGCGCATCGTGCAGCACCAGTACGCCTCGGGACAGTGCAGACGGATGATGCGGTTGTTTTCCACACCCACAGCACCGACGCAGCTGTCACATCCGAAACCGCCGTTTTCGCGCTGACCGAATCCGATGCCGTTGTAGTAGATGCGCTGTGCCGCCGTCAGACAGTCACGGTCGCCCGTTTCGGCATACAGCTGCATCGCGCACATAAACGAATCAACGATGGCACAGGGCTCCGTCCACTCGGGACGGCCAAACCAGTTATAGTTGGCATAGTTTGCGGTCATGCCGTGTTCCAGATACATCGCAAACAGGCGCTTTGCCGCATCCAGATAACGTGCCTCTCCCGTCCTGCGGTAGGTACGCAGAATGCCGCGCGTACCCGTCAGCGTTGCATGCGTCTGCACGCAGATGCCGAGGAAGTCGATCTTGAGGAAGTTTTCGATCATGACATCGAGCAGCGCACCGATCTCGGGATCGCGCGTCATCTCGTAAAGCGCGCTCACGCCGTCGAGCGGAATGTAGGCACAGCCCGTGTCGGTGGAGATCATCCATTTTCCGACAACCGCCGCGCTGTGACCCGACATGTCACCGCCGCCGACACGCTCCTCGGGACGGATGGGATATTCCGGATATAATTCCTTTGCGGGCAGGAACAGATTGCGTCCGATCGTCAGCGCCGCATCGTAGACATCCTGTCTGCCGGTGTAGCCGTAATAAGCGCAAAGTCCGCGCAGAAGCCAGGAATGACCCGACAGCTGCTGTTCGTTGACGCGCGCACCGCTGTTGGTTCCACCATCAGAAGTGCCGTCATAGATCGGTCCGAGATAGCCGCGTTCATTGCGGGCGGCAAGGACGATATCGACGATCTCATGCAGATATGCAGGTTCTTTTTTCGTTGTCTCTGCCATGCGGACAAGGGCAAGGATCGTTCTGCCCTCCCAGTCACCGGGCCAGCCCGCCTGGTCCATGTTCAGGACCGTTTCGGGACGGTATTCGCGCATTTCCAGACGCGATGCCAGAAGTCCCGCACGCGCGCCGAGATTACCGCGTGGAATGTAATTCTGATTGGATATCGGTTTCATGTTGTTTTCCTTATATTATTCGTAAGAATTCAGCACAAGCATCTTCACGTATGCCATATATTCGCGCACGACAGAGGGAAACCACAGCTGAATGCGTTCCGTCTTCGCGCCGACATAACCGCAGTCGAGCCCGTATTTGCCGCAAAGAAACGCAATGCGCGGCATATGGAACGTCGAGGAAACGGAAATGCACGGAACATCGGTCATCCCCTCATCCTCCAGCACCCGCAGAAAGCCGCGGATGTTGCCCTTGGTCGAATGCGCTTCCTCGTCAAGATAAATCCGTGCATGGTCAATGCCGTTTTTCTCCAAATACCACGCCATCACCTGCGCCTCGGTGTGAATCTCACCTTCGTCCGTCGCACCGGATACGATCGCAATCGACTGCGGATTGTCCTGCAGAAGGGCAAGCGCCGCGTCGAGCCGCTCGGTCAGCATTTCCTTGGGTTCTGTTCCCTCAATACGGCAGCCGTAGACAAGCACGGCAGTGTTCCCTTCATTGGGTACTGCATTGTGGTCATACGAGGAAAGAAACAAAAG
>JAFYTT010000425.1 GCA_017558715.1 Clostridia bacterium
ACAGCAGTACAGCGATCAGGATATGAAACGCCGCAAGCTATGGCTGATCATTTCCGCGGTTGTTTTCGGTGTGATTGCACTGATCGTGCTGTCGTTCATTGTTCTTTTGATGATGGCAGTTGCCTTTATGTAAGCGAGGTGTCCGTGCAATGACTGACTCTGTTTTTATCAGAATTTTCATCGCCGTGCTGGCGGTCTGTCTTCTGACCACAGCGGCGCACGCGATTTATGCCATCGATGCGTATCAGCGGTGCTCCATCATCTATTTTATCGGAGAGGAGCTGTGGTGACATGAAGCGGCTTCTTTTGCAGATTGCGATGCTCGCGACGGTTGTACTGCTGTTTGTCGGCTTCAATGCAAGCGTCTATGTTCTGCTCACACGCAGACTGTCCAACAATTTCAGCGATACTTCGCAGGCAAAAATGGTGGATGTTGCCGCATTTCTGCCGTTTGAGGATGGTTCCGATCTTGCGCACATCGATACGGACTTTTTCATGGACGGAGAGCTTCCCGTTTTGGACGGTGCGGCGGCATTGGTGCCTGTGTATGCATCCGTCATTGATTCCGTATACCCCGAGGGCTGTGTCACCTACGAGGGCGGCGTGTTCTCGGATGACAACTATTACGGCGAAAACTTTGCGCCCGACAGCAAAATGCAGTATAAAAACACCGTCCGCGGCTACAAAGCCATTGTGGACGGTGAGACGGATATCCTCTTTTGTGCCGCGCCTTCGGCTGAACAGATTGCCTATGCCGAGGAGCAGGGCGTGGAGCTGGTCTATGTTCCGGTGGGACTGGAGGCATTTGTGTTTTTTGTCAATGCCGACAACCCTGTGGAATCCCTGACGGTCGATGAAATTCGTTCGATATATGCAGGAGATATTCAAAACTGGTCTGAGGTCGGCGGCGCGAATCGCGTCATCAATCCCGTAACAAGGTTGGAGGGCAGCGGCTCGCAGTCGATGATGGATGCGTTTATGGGTGATACGCCGATTGGCGGAAAATCCCCGTTTGCGATGTTCGGCGGTGCAATCGGCTTTTCCTTTCGCTATTATCTTGACGATATGGTGGATAACAGCGGTGTGAAAATGCTGTCGGTGAACGGCGTTTATCCGAGCCGCGACAACATCCGCGCGCGAACCTATCCGATCATCGCGCAGTTCTATGCCATTTATCGCGCGGACAACGAAAATGAAAATATTCCGCGGCTGATTGATTGGATTCTGTCCGAGGAAGGACAGGCTTTGGTTGAGGCGTGCGGATATACGGCGATTGGGGAATCCTGATACGGAAAATGCTGTGGATTTCCGTAAAACCTTGCAAAATTCTGTGAAATGATGTATAATAATAGCAGATTTTGTAATAAGGAGAGAACCTGATGTCCCAAGAATCTGCGATTCCCAACAATCAAAGCGAAAAATTCATCCGCATGACGACGGAGCCGGTCGAACGACTGGTCATGCGTCTTGCGATTCCGACGATCATTTCGATGCTCGTTACGACGTTTTATAACCTCGTCGATACGCTGTTCGTCCGACAGCTGGAAAATGACTCGATGGTTGCGGCGGTCGGTGTTGTTCTGCCGCTGATGTCGATCATTCAGGCGTTCGGCTTCTTCTGCGGTCACGGTTCGGGCAACCACATTTCCCGTGCGCTCGGCAGACGCGATATGCGCGA
>JAFYTT010000426.1 GCA_017558715.1 Clostridia bacterium
GGTTGACGAAAACCATACCGAGCCCGTCATCCCCAACACCATCGGCGGCGATACCGACGGCGCACACAAGGGCATGATCGTCTTCGGCGAAAACAACTCCGGTAAGACAGTTTTCCTCCGTTCGCTCGGTACGGCACAGCTTTTGGCACAATCGGGTCTGCCGATCCCCGCGGAGGCCGCAAAAATGCCCATCTGCACGCAGATCATGACGCAATTCTCCGAAGCCGAAAAGGAATTTGAGCGCGGCAACGATGCCGGACGCTTTGAGCAGGAGGTTCGTGAGCTTGCATCCGTCATCGACGATCTTGATCCGGGTGCGCTGATTCTGCTCAACGAGACGTTCCAGACAACGGCTTACGATGAGGGTGCCGAAGGACTTTACCACATCCTAAATTACTTCTCCGCACAGAAGATCCGCTTCCTGCTCGTTTCCCATCTGCATCAGCTGGAAGGACGGTTCTCGGGCGGCGAGGTCGGTGTCTACAGAACACAGCCGGGGTATCAGGTTTGTGCGGATGTATTTTGTTAATTTCAGGTAAAAGTGTCGTAGATGTTTGACAACCAACTTGACGGAAGATCGCGCATCCAAGCCTTCCCTGGTGAGGGAAGGTGTCAAACACACCTGGGGCGTTTGACGGATGAGTCGTTCGCTTGTTACTTTCTTGATTAGATGTTGCTTTGAATTTCAGTTAGAATTATAGTTAGTTCTCGTTGCTATGTGCTCTACAGACATGCTGCCGTGCTGACGACTCAGATCCGTAGAAGATACCTTTGGTATCTTCGGAAGAAAGCTCCGCTTTCTTCGTCACCTCTCCCTCACCAGGGAAGGCTAAGACGCGTGTGCGAACCATCACCATATACGCCAACCGTCAGAACCATATCAACGTCACGCATCACAATCCCCTATTGTTCACAAAAAAGACTTGAAATTTCCCGCAATCGTGCTATAATAAATAAGTACGGAACTGATTTCCGTACCATTTCCCAGACAAAGGAGACTTATCATGACCAAAATAGATATCATTTCCGGCTTCCTCGGTGCCGGTAAGACCACACTCATCAAGAAGCTGATTTCCGAGACCTACAAGGGCGAAAAACTCGTTCTCGTCGAAAACGAATTCGGCGAAATCGGCGTTGACGGCAGCTTTATGCAGGACGCGGGCATTGAGGTGTCCGAGATCAACTCCGGCTGTATCTGCTGTTCCCTCGTCGGTGACTTCCGCGAAGCACTGGCAAAGGTCGTTGCAGACTATGCGCCCGACCGCATCATCATCGAACCGTCGGGTGTCGGCAAGCTGTCCGATGTCATCCGCGCGGCAAAGGATGCCGATATCGACGGCAAAGCGGAGCTGAACAGCTTCACCGCAGTTGTCGACGGCACCAAGGCAAAGATGTATATGAAGAACTTCGGCGAATTCTTCAACGACCAGATCGAAAACGCATCCTCGATCATCCTTTCCCGTACCCAGAAGATGGACGAAGCAAAGCTGGAAGCCGCCGTTGCTCTGCTCCGTGAACACAATCCCGACGCGACGATCATCACCACGCCGTGGGACGATCTGTCGGGCGACGTTATCCGCCGTGCGATGGAAAAGAAGAACGATTTCACCGCACATCTGATGGAAGAAGCAAAGGAAGCGGCGCATCATCACCATCACGACCATGAGCATGATGAGCACTGCACCTGTGGATGCCACGACCACGATCACGACCACGAGCATCATCACGATCACGATGACCACGACGAGCATTGCTGCTGCCATGACCACGATCACGAGCATCATCACGATCACGACGAACATGACGAGCACTGCTGCTGCCATGATCACGATCACGAGCATCATCACGATCACGACGAGCATGACGAACACTGCTGCTGCCATGACCACGACCACGAGCATCATCATGATCACGACGAACACTGCACCTGCGGATGTCACGATCACGACCACCATCACCACCATGCGGACGAGGTTTTCGTCAACTGGGGACGCGAAACGCCGAAGAAGTTCGACCGTGACGCGCTTGATGCGATCCTTGCAGAGCTTGCGAAAGAAGACAGCTCCTGCGGCTTCGTTCTGCGTGCCAAGGGTATTCTGCAGAATGTGGGCGGCGGCTGGATGCAGTTTGATCTGACGCCCGGCGAATACGAAATCCGCGAAGGCTCCCCATCTTACACGGGTCTTGTCTGCGTCATCGGCACCAACCTCGACGAGCACAAGCTTTCCGAACTCTTTGGACTGTAATCACAGGTGAACACCATGGCAAGAGAAGTACCGATATTTATCTTCAACGGTCTGCTGGAATCCGGCAAGACCACGATGATCGCGCGGTTTTTGCAGAACCCGCAGATCACCGATGACAAAAAAGTTCTGCTGATCCTCTGTGAGGAAGGGATCGAGGAAATCGACGATGCTCTGCTTATGCAGAAGCACGTTTCCACCGTCATTTTGGAGGACGAGTCCGACTACGGTCCCGCGCTGTTTGACGATCTGGAAAAGAAATACACGCCCGACCTCGTTGTCATTGAATTCAACGGCATGTGGCGCGGCACGCTCCCTGTCGAGACGATGTACCCGAATGGCTGGCAGCTCGTTGAGATCATGACGACCGTTGATTCCACGACCTTTGAGGCGTATTCCAAGAATCTCCGTGCGATCATGATCGAGCATTACAAGATTGCCGATGTCGTGGTCTTCAACCGCTTCACCGACGATATGGACAAGTTCGGTTACCGCTCGCTCGTCAAGGCGGCGAACATGAACATTCAGGTCGTCTACGAATATGCCGACGGTCACATCGATGCGTCGTTTGATGCGTCTCCCTTTGATCTTGAGCAGGACGAGGTCGACATTCCCGATAACGACTACGGTGCGTTCTACTTCGACGTCATGGATCACGCGGGCAAGTACGACGGCAAGATCGTCACGTTCCGCGCGCTCGTTGTGAAACTGCAGGGCACGAAAATGCCCGGCTTCCTCGTCGGACGGTTTGCGATGACCTGCTGTGAAAACGATATTCAGTTTTTGTCGGTCTACTGTCAGAACAACATGAAGTTCAAGAACAAAGCATGGTATCACGTCCGTGCAAAGGTCGTCTGCGTCGATGCTTCCATCTACGGGGAACCGTCGGGTGAGCTGCTTCCCGCGCTTGAGGTGCTTGAGCTGAATCCCGCGGAAAAGCCGGAGCAGGAAGTTGTGACGTTCTGAGCGAGCGAAAAAGAAAGCAAAACCGTCGCACAAAAAGCGTGATGTTTTGATCGGAGAAAACGCAAAATTATAAATTTGCTCCGCAGGTAACAAAGTATGAACCCCGACAGATTTGCCATGTCTGTCGGGGAATTTTACAAAATGATGAAAGAGGGTTTCGGTCGTATGAAAGATTATCCACCGTACCAACCTTCCTGGAGTCGGATTTCTTTCGCAATTTCGTTTTCAAAATAAACTTCATACCAAAGTGAATTATCATAACTCATAATCCATTCGGGGGTATTGCCGCGAATCATATACGTTCCGTAAACGATTTCTCCCGATTCGTTACGGCGCGATTTGGTAAATTCGCCATATCTTTCAACAATATCCTCTTCGGTTTTTCCAAGGATAAAACGGTCGTTGAATTGATAATGGGTAGGATGATAATAATGGAAAATGCCGATGGATAGTACCAAAAGAATCATCGTGCCAAGAACCGAAAGAAGGATATTATTTTTCATATAGGGCCTCCATTATCATTTCTGTTTGTTATCATGCGCATTGATATTGTATCATATCTTCCAATATTATACATCAAAACCGATGGTTCGTCAAGTGATAGTCCGACTTTGTAGGAGTGATATGATTGCCGCAATGGTGATATGAAAGCCTTTCGGCTATCGTGATCATTATCGCCTGCAAAAACTCGCGCAGCGAATCTCACGCGGCGACAGACGAAAAAAACCGGACAGCCGATAAACCCATCGGGACAGTCGAGGACGCCTGTCCCTACATTTCAGAACAGGAGACCATATGAAAATCACATCCCTGCTTGAAAACACGACCTGCCGTGACGATATGCACATCGAACACGGGCTTTCCCTGTATATCGAAACGGCACATCATAAGATCCTCTTTGACATGGGTCAGACCGATCTGTTTGCGCAGAACGCAAAAAACCTCGGCATTTCGCTTACCGAGGTCGATTATGCGGTTTTGTCGCACGGGCACTACGATCATGGCGGCGGACTTGCGGCATTTTTGTCGGAAAACGACACAGCGCCCGTCTTTGTGCACCGTGATGCGTTTCTGCCGCATTACAACGGCGTACAGAAGTACATCGGACTGGACACTTCCCTTGCCTGCCATCCGCGGCTGGTCTTTACCGAGGACACGTGCAAAATCGCCGACGGGCTGACGCTGTTTTCCTGCAATCAGTACGACCGCCCGCACAGCTTCGGCGCGTTTGGACTGACCGAGCGTGTCGGGGATGCGTTTATCGACGACGATTTCCGCCATGAGCAGTATCTTCTGATTGAGGAAAACGGAAAGCGTGTGCTGATCAGCGGTTGCTCGCACAAGGGGATTTTGGACATTGTGACATGGTTTTCGCCCGATGTGCTGATCGGCGGATTTCATTTTTCCAAGCTGCCGACAGATGACACGCTGACTTCCGCCGCAAACGCGCTTGCCGCCCATCCGACGGAATACTATACCTGTCACTGTACGGGAGAGGCACAGTACCGTTTCATGAAGCAGTCGATGCCGCGGCTGCACTATCTTGCGTGCGGAGAACATGTTGTGGTGGAATGAGAAATTAGAAATGAGAAATTAGAAATTAGAAATGAGAAATTCAGAATACAATGAGGACGAATTTCTTATTGTAAAATATTTTTTCTTCTTTATTCTTTTCAATTTTCTTTCCCTTTTTCATACCACGCAAGAACCGCGTTCAGCTTTTCTTCTTTGACGCCGCTTCCGCCGACCCGCAGCATGGTGAGGATGAGCTCTTCTTCCTCCGTGCGCGCGGGAATGGCGGAAATTTTCTTTTCCAGCGCCGCGCCGACGATCTTCATAGCGAAGCGGTACATGCCGTGAAGTTTTGTTTTATCATACGCGCCCTGCATCATAAACAGCGGCATATCGGCGGGCAGCTTGTTTCGTGTGCGCACCGATGCTTCCATTTCTTTGGATGAGGTCATACCGACGGCGCAGACCGCACGGACCGTAAATTTCTTCTGCGCTTTGGCAAGATTGACGACCTCCCCCGCCATCAGCCAGCCGATGTAGAGAATCCCGGTACCGGCGTCGAGTGTTTTCACAGCGTCGTCCCATGCGTACACGGGGAGCGCGGTTTTGGCACCGAGCATCTCGGCGTAGGCTTTGGAGGAGCCGGTGTTTGATGTGTATACGATTGCTTTCATGGTGTCATCCTCTTTTTTTGTTGCAGGTTTTCTGAAAAGTGCAATAATTTTGGGGGCTTTGGCGCTTGGACATATGCGCCCAAAATCCATATGGGCGGACGATATCTCTGCTGCCTTGGTTGAATTTTGCGTGTATATGCGAAAACGGCGGGAGCAAGCCCCCGCCCTACGCGTATTTTGAATGATAATACTTATTTACAAGCCTCTTTGATGACGGCAACGGCTTCCGCCAGCACATCCATCGGGATGTTCAGCGCGGGCAGGAGGCGCACCTTGTCCTTTGCGGTCAGGCAGAGAACACCGTGCTCGGTACAGTAGGAAAGCACCTCTGCGGCGGGCTTGACCGTCTTGATACCGATCATCAGACCCATACCGCTGACACCCTCAACGCCTTCCGCACCGGAGAGTTCAGAGAAGATATACGCGCTCTTTTCGCGGACTGCGGCGAGCATATCGTCGTCAATGCGGGAGAGGATGGAGACAGCACCTGCACAGCAGACGGGATTGCCGCCGAACGTGGAGCCGTGATCGCCGAAACCGAGGACAAATTCGACCTTTTCGCCGAGCATGCAAGCACCGAGCGGAAGACCGCCGCCGATGCCCTTTGCCGTGGAGACGATATCGGGCATGATGCCGAAGTTCTGGTATGCATACAGGGCACCCGTGCGTCCGTTGCCGGTCTGTACCTCGTCGACGATGACGAGAATATCATGTTTCTTTGCGTAATCGGAAAGACCGAGCACGAAATCGCGGTCAAGTGCGTTGACGCCGCCCTCGCCCTGAATCATTTCGACCATGATTGCCGCGACCTTGTTCTGCTCCGCAAGGGCAATCAGACCCGGCAGGTCGTTTGCCTTTGCATGGACAAAACCGGGGGTCAGCGGCTGGAACAGCTCATGATAATGCTCCTGACCCGTTGCGGCAAGCGTGGTCAGCGTTCTGCCGTGGAAGCTGTTTTCGAGTGTGAGGATCGTGGAATACTCCGCGCCCTTCTTTTCCGCCGCGTATTTTCTCGCCGCCTTGATGGCGCACTCGTTTGCTTCCGCGCCGGAGTTGCCGAAGAACACCTTCTTCATGCCGGTTCTCTCACACAAGATCTGTGCCAGACGCGCACACGGCTCGGTGTAGTAGAGGTTGGACATGTGCTGGACACGACCAAGCTGTTCGGTGACAGCGGCGACCCATGCGTCATCGGAAATACCGAAGCTGGTGACCGCGATACCCGAACCCATGTCGATATAGCGCTTGCCCGCATCATCATAGACGATGGAGCCCTTACCCGAGACGATTTCGATCGGAAAACGCTTATAGGTATTGGCGACATACTGTTTATCAATGTTCTGAAGCTCGGACATCATGCTTCTCCTTTCGTTTCATCGCCGACGACCTCGGTACCTGCACCTTCGTCGGTGAGCAGTTCCATCAGAATGGAGTGCGGGACGCGTCCGTCCATGATGGTGACCTTTCTGACACCGCGCTCGATTGCCTCGATACAGCAGTCGACCTTGGGAATCATGCCGCCGGAAATGACGCCTTCTTCATAAAGCCCTTTGGCTTCGCTGACGGTGATGGCGGGAATCAGCGTGGACGGGTCGTCCTTGTCGCGCAGAATACCTGCGATATCGGTCATCATGATGAGACGTTCTGCTTCCAGCGCACCTGCGACATATGCCGCCGCGGTATCGCCGTTGATGTTGTACGCGTTGCCGTCTTTGTCGCATCCGACGGTGGAAATGACGGGAATATAACCTTTTTCGAGCAGGTCAAAGACCGGTTCGATGTGGATTTCGGTGATCTTGCCGACGTAGCCGAGACGTTCGTCCTTCATCTTGGCTTCGATCAGTCTGCCGTCCATACCGGAAATACCGATGGCACGGCCGCCCTGCTTTTCGAGCAGATTGACGAGCGTCTTGTTGACCTTACCTGCGAGCACCATCTGGACGATATCGACCGTTTCCTTATCGGTGACGCGCAGACCGTCGACAAACTCTGCCTTTTTGCCGAGGCGGCTCATGATGTCGGTGATTTCGGGACCGCCGCCGTGGACAAGCACGACCTTGACGCCGATGAGCCAAAGAAGCACGATATCTTCCATGACCTGCTGCTTGAGTGTTTCATTGATCATGGCATTGCCGCCGTACTTGATGACGACGATCTTGCCGTTATAGCGTTTGATATACGGCAGCGCCTGGGTTAATACCTCGGCACGCTGTGCGTTGGAGTAGTTGTTTTCCATGATATGTACCTTTCGGGAAGTTGATGTATATGTAAGGAGTCAACGGTGACAATGAACGCGTAGGGCGGGGGCTTGCTCCCGCCGTCCTATCGGTTCGATGATGGTAATAATCGTAAAATATTATATTCGTATGTCAATAAATTTTCCGCGATAATGGTGAATCATTCTATTCATAAGTAAGTGCGTAGCGTTATGCGGCGGGAGCAAGCCCCGAGGCATACCTGCCTCTCCCTACGCGGTTTTTAGTTGCCGTCTGCGTAAATCTAATAAATCAGGTTCTGTAATCCCCATTGATCTTGACATAGTCATACGTCAGGTCACAGCCCCAGGCGGTGGCACCCTTGTCGCCGTCACCGAGGGATACGAGAATTTCGATTTCACGTTCGAGCAGGACTTCCTTTGCGATTTCCTCGGAGAACGGGATACCCGCGCCGTTCTTGCAGACATCAACCTGACCCTTTGCGGAACGGAAGGAAACGTCGACACGGGAAATGTCAACATCCGCGCCTGCGTAACCGATGGCACAGAGGACACGACCCCAGTTGGCATCCGCGCCGAACATTGCAGCCTTCAGAAGGCTGGAGCAGATGACGCTCTTGGCAACGGTCTTTGCTTTGCAGGCACAGTCGGCACCGGTGACGATACATTCAAGGAGCTTGGTTGCACCCTCGCCGTCGCCTGCGATCATGCGGCACAGCTGAACGGTGACCGTGTTGAGCGCCTTTGCAAAGGTTTCAAAATCTTCGCCCTCAGAGGTGATTTCATCGTTGCCTGCCGCGCCGTTTGCCAGCACCGTGACCATGTCGTTGGTCGAGGTATCGCCGTCAACGGAGACCATGTTGAAGGTATTCTTGATGTCGGCGGAAAGTGCCTTCTGCAGCATTGCGGCAGAAATGGCACAGTCGGTCGTGATGAAGACGAGCATCGTTGCCATATTCGGGTGAATCATGCCGGAGCCCTTGGCAATACCGCCGAGCTTACATTCCTTGCCGCCGATCTCAAAGGAAACCGCAACTTCCTTTGCAATGGTGTCGGTCGTCATGATGGCTTCTGCCGCGTTGGCACCGCCGATGTCATCTGCGGAAAGCTGTTCACGGAGCACGGGGATACCTGCCGCGATCGGTTCGAGATTGAGCGGCTGACCGATGACGCCGGTCGATGCGACGACAACGTCGTTTGCCGCGATGCCGAGTGCTTCTGCCGTCATTGCCGCCATCTTTTCAGCGACCTCGATGCCGTCTGCGTTGCAGGTGTTGGCATTGCCGCTGTTGCAGATGACAGCCTGTGCATAGCCGTCTGCGATGTGATTTTTGGTAACGGTCAGCGGTGCGCCCTTGACGAAGTTCGTCGTA
>JAFYTT010000427.1 GCA_017558715.1 Clostridia bacterium
ACATCGATGAAATGATCGCCGATCTGCATAACACATTCGGTACCCGTTTGTGCTATGTCGGTCTGCAGGGCAGTTATCTGCGCGGCGAAGCAAAGGAAGGTTCCGACCTTGATCTGATGGTCGTCATCGATGCGCTGACAAAGGACGATCTTGAACTCTATCGCGCGTGTCTGGAACGTCGCGGAAATGATATTCCGTCCTGCGGTTTTCTTTGCGGCAGAGAAGAGCTTTGGGCGTGGAATCCAATGGAAATTCTGCACGTTCTGCACAGTACCAAAGATCTTTATGGTACGCTTGCACCGCTTCTGCCTGCGGTTACGATGGAGGATCACCGTCATTTCGTGCAGCTGTCGGCGGGCAACCTCTACCACGCGCTGTGTCACCGATATGTACACGGCGGCGAGGAGGGAAGAGCAGTTTCCCTTGGCAGTCACGAAAAAGAGTTATATTTTCTGCTTTCCGACCTGCATTATCTGCGGACGGGAGATTTTCCGCCGACGCGGAATGCGCTCAACGAAGTTCTTTCGCCCTGTGACCGTGCGGTCTGGGATGCGGTGAGGGAAGCGCGCGATACTCCCGATGAATGTGATTATGACGCGGTGTTTGCGCGTGTTTTTTCGTGGTGTCAGTCGGTTTTGGCTGAGATCGGTCGAATCAACACGCAATTTGACAGGCTGTTTATAAATTGATTTTGCAGATTTTGAGAATATATAAAAACGCCGCACTGATTATGAAATAGTGCTTAATAATCAAATTGCACGGCCAAATCCGCCGGGAAACCGCCGATGCTGTCGCCGAAGCGCTCGGTCTGACAACACCGATGGTATCCACCTGATGCGCTCAAACACGCATCTATTGTATAAAATAAATGTTATCCTATAATATCAGAACTGCACAGTCTTGCCGCCCTGATTGCCGCTTTCCTCAATGGTTTGGAGCAGACGGATCGTCTCACGGCTTTCAAACGGCGGGTTGAACGTGTTCTCCTTGCCGTCGCGTACACATTCCGCAAGATACTTCGTTTCCGAGTAGTACGGATTGTCCGTCAGAATACCTTCAACGGTGCTCAGATCGACCGTCTCCAGCGGCTTTTCGTAGGTGCCAAGCTCCAACGTGCCGCGGCGCAGCTGCAGGGAAGCTCGTTCAAAGTTGACAACAAAGTCGGCAGTGAAGGGCATACCCTTCCACGACCAGTCGGATTCCGCGCAGACAACGATGTCGTCATAATGGTAAATACCGGCAAACGCGTCGTTCTTCGAACCTTCAAACGAGGTGCGCGTCATCGCGGTAACGGCACGCGGATTTCCGAGCACACAGCGAAGCATGTCCGCGTCGTGAATGTGCAGATCGTAAAGACCGCCGCCGGACAGTTCCTTTGTTAAGAACCAGTTGTTCCAGCCCATCGGCGGATGCGCGGACGAGGAACGGGTGAAGCGCACGGAAATAACGTCGCCGTATGTCTTCTCATCGATGAGCTTCTTCAGATACTGATATTCGCCCTCAAAGCGCAGAACCTGTCCGATCAGCAGCTGACGGTCAGCAGCCTTTGCCGCCGCGATCATTTCATCGCAGTCCTCGACGGTCAGCGCCATCGGCTTTTCGCACAGAACGTGGATACCGTGCTCCAGACATTTGATGGTCGCCCACTTGTGCAGATACGTCGGCAGGGCAATGGTGACAAGATCGAGTTCTTCGTTTGCGAGCATGTCGTCCAGATCTTCATAGAGACGGATTTCGCCCGTTTCCTGCGATACGATGTCGAGCCGTTCGCGGCGAATGTCGCAGACGCACGTCAGACGAAGCAGATCGCCCTCGCGGTTGAAGCGGTAGTAGTTGCCGAGATGACCGCCGCCCATACTGCCGCAGCCGATAAGTCCAGCTTTTAACATAATGTTTTTCCTTTCTGCTTTGCTATTTTTATATTGTGTTTAATAATAGTTCCGTGAAATCATTGCGGTCGATGCCAATGGTGCATCCCCAAGTCAACTCCATCATACCACAATCCCGTAAATTTGTCAATACTCCATCCAAAAAGAGGTACCGATATGTCCGAATCCATCCAACAAAAGCTTCCCGCCGCGTTCTGCACCCGTATGAAAGAACTGCTCGGCGATGATTATCCCGCGTTTTTGGCGTCTTACGAGCGCGAGATGCAGCGGGGACTGCGCATCAACCCGATCAAAGCCGATGCCGGTGCCGTGCTTGCGTCGCTGTCCGATCTGCCGCTGCGCCCGATTGCATACTTTGATGGCGGCTATTACCTTGACTGTGCCGCGGTCGGAACAGGAAACCATCCGCTCCATCACGCAGGCGCGTTTTACCTGCAGGAGCCGGCGGCCATGCTGCCCGTCGCATCCGCTGTCATCGAAAAAGGAGCTTATGTCCTCGATGTCTGCGCGGCACCCGGCGGAAAATCGACCCAGCTTGCCGCGCTGATCGGCGAGGACGGACTGCTCGTTTCCAACGAATTTGTTCCGTCGCGCGCCAAAATCCTGTTATCCAACATCGAGCGTCTCGGTGTGCCGAATGCGATCGTCACCAATACCGATGCCGCGCATCTCAGACAATGGTATCCCGCGTGCTTTGACGTGGTCGTCGTCGACGCGCCGTGCTCCGGTGAGGGCATGTTCCGCAAAAACGAGGATGCGATTGCCGAATGGTCGGAGGAAAACGTCGCCATGTGTGCCGCGCGCTCCTTTGAGATCCTCTCGGACGCTTCAGACTGTCTGCGCGACGGCGGCACGCTGATCTACTCCACATGCACGTTTGCACCGGAGGAAAACGAGGAACTGATCGCGCGTTTCCTTGACACACATCCCGAGTATACGGTCGAGACATTGCCCGATGCCGTGCGCGCGATGACAACTCCCGGTATCCGGATTCCCGAATGCAGGGAAGACCTGTCGAAATCCGCACGCTGTTACCCGCATGTCACGGGCGGTGAGGGACAGTATGTCTGCGTGCTGAAAAAAAGCGGAGACGCACCGCGCCGTTCTGTCAAAGGTACCTTTGAAAAGATGCAGAAACCCGAAACTGCCGCTGTTGATACGCTATTTTCAGAGCTGTTTAGAATTGAAGATATCCCGACCGCAGTGAAGCTGAAAGGACAGCTGTATGCCGTTCCTGCGCACCTGTCCGTGTCCGGCAATTGCTTCTCACTCGGTGTCCGCATCGGTGAGCTGAAGGGCAGCCGCATTGCGCCGCACCATCAGCTGTTTTCGGCTTACGGCAAAAAGATGAAGCGGAAGTGGGATTTTTCCGCAGATGACGCGCGTGTTCTGCGTTATCTGCACGGGGAAACCGTCGAAATCACCGCGGATGACATTGCGGGCGAGGACTCCGACGGCTTCGGCTGTGTCACCGTCTGCGGCTGTCCGCTCGGCGGCGGCAAGCGTGTCGGCAATACGCTTAAAAACCATTATCCGAAGGGTCTGCGGATTCCGAATATCGGATAACGGAACCACCGATGTTATAAATAAATGCTATTTGGTAATCATCCAAGCGCCACATCCAACACCATCATCACGAGAAATCCGCCGACGGTCGACAGCGTCCCGACAAAGGAAACGCCGTTTTCTGCAGTACCGTTCGCCGCGGGAATCAATTCCTCCGCAACAACATAAAGCATCGCGCCCGCCGCAAAGGACAGAAGCCACGGCATGACGACTGCCGCTTCCGTCAGAAACAGCGCCGTCGCCATCCCGAAAATCGGCTCGACAATGCCGGACAGACATCCGCGCAGAAACGCTCGCAGGGGTGATAAACCGTCCTGTCGAAGCGGAAGCGATACCGCCGCACCTTCCGGGAAATTCTGAATCCCGATGCCCAGCGACAACGCAAGAGCCGCCGACAGCGCCGCATGGTCAGCCGTCCCGGGGACTGTCCCGAGTACCGAACCCGATGCGCCGATCGTCTCTGCCGCAAGCGCAACGGATAGCCCGACCGCCATGCCTTCGGGAATGTTGTGTACCGTCATCGCAAGCTGTAAAAGAAAGCTGTCCGCAGTACCGACACGCGGCGACAGACCGTCCGCATCCGTTCCCGCGCGAATCTTTGCTACTGCGGCATCGGTCACGAGCAGAAACAGAACGCCGCAGACAACACCGACCGATGCAGGCAGCCATCCCGCAAGTCCCATTGCCTCCGCCGCCGCGATTGCCGGATTGAGCAGACTCCACACCGACGCCGCCAGCATAACACCCGCGGCAAATCCGAGAAAGATCTGCCGTGAGACGAATCGCATCCCGCGCGGACATAAAAATACAGCCGCCGCACCGAGTACCGTCATCAGAAACGGAAACAGACAGCACGACAAAATCAAAAGAGTCAACTGCATTGCGCAAGTCCTCCAAAACACAAAATCATCGATACCCGCATACGCAGGTGATCCCATTGACAGAATATGCGCAAAGGCTGCTTGCGGTGCGTTCCGTACGTCCCTTGTTCCAAAGACGTAATGTTTTGATTAAATCTGTATTTATTCTAATCTTTGAGAGATGGACAAAACCATTCCCTGTATCGATGATATGGAGATTTCCCGCCAAGGATTTGACAAAAACACACAGTTCCGCCGCTTCTGCGCATTTTCCCCGCTGTTCCCGCATAGGATGACAGCTGTCGGCAACACTACATCACAGATTTGTTTTTTGCGGGAGGCGTGCTTATTATATGAAACGGAAACAACCTGTCACGTTGTTCGGTCTGATCCGACGCGTGATGCATACCTACAGCAGCTGTCATCTGTCGCGCAGTGCCGCCGCGGTGGCGTATGATCTGCTGCTGGCACTCTTTCCGATGATCGTCTGCTTTTCCGTACTGCTGTACAGCCGTGTTCCTGTCGCGGCAACCATCGGCGGCGAAGTGCTGTCACAGCTTTCCATGGGATTGGAAGCCATCGGCGGCTTTACCTGGGAAAATCCCGATGGGATCTCGTCCACGGTCATTTTCTGCGCCGCACTTGCGCTGTTTCTGTCCGCATCCGCAGGAGCATTCCGCTGTCTTGGACTCGGCGCGGCAGAAATCACAGAGGTCTGTCACACCGGCATCATTGACAACTGTCATCAAAAACACCGTTTCTCGGGTATGCTCGAAACGGTTATCGGATATCTCTTTGCGACGCTGCTGTTTTTTGCTGTGTATGCCGCGATATTTCTGCTTCTGCTCTGGGAGGAGCTGACCGCGCTGATCGCCCATCGGATATCCGCAAATATCCTCACGGAGCTGTTGTCCGCGTCCCGCTATCTGGTGTTGTTTTTGCTTTTTTACGCGCTGTGCTTCGGACTTCTGCGGATATTGCCCCCGCATCTGCACGCAAGACATGCCGCCGTCAGCACCCGATCACCGACTGCGCCCGGTGCGCTGTTCTGTACCGTAGGACTGTGTGCCGCAACGGTGTGGTTTGCGCTGTTCATCCGCGGAAGCGCGAAATATTCACTGGTGTACGGTTCCCTTGCTTCGATGATCCTGTTTCTGACATGGATCTTCATTTGCGGCAATCTGCTCCTGCTCGGCATCGCTGTCAACACTGCAATTTCCTATTTGACTGAAAATTAACATCTGCTTAACAAACACAGGCCAAATCATAAATAGACTTTATAAATGAAAGGAACAACAACATGAAGACATTCATCTGTACTCCCGAACGACAGAATCCCCTGCGCGTTTTCGGATTGCTTCCCTATTATGACGGCGAAGGCTTTTCCAAATGCCACCGCGCGATTCTCGAACAAATCCCACGCATCGCGGGTCTTGGTGCACGCAGCTGCGGCGGCAGAATCTGCTTCCGTACCAACACCAAGAAGCTCGTCCTGCGCATGACGCTGGCACATGTCTGCTATGACATCGGTATCTCTACCTACGGCTGTTCTTCTGCCGATGTCTATATCGGTATGCGTCCGAATGCGAAATTTGTGGGTCTGCTCAATCCGCCCGGTGACAAGCGCGAGCAGTCCGACGTTACTGCAGAGCGTATATTCTATCTGAACGGCGACTGGCAGGATGTCACAATTGTTCTGCCGCGCAACGAAACGGTCACCGCGTTTACTGCTGAGATCGACGATGACGCAGAAATCGCAGAACCCACGCCTTACCGCAACACCCGCCCGGTCGTTTTTTACGGCTCGTCGATCACCGAGGGCGGCTGTCCTACCCGCGTCGGCTGCAACTACGTTTCCCTGCTGTCCAACCGCCTGAACATCGACGTCATCAACTACGGCTTCTCCGGCAACGCCCGCGGCGATCTGCGCTTTGCCGAATACATCTTAAAGTCCAACCCTTCTATTTTTGTCTATGACTACGACCACAACGCGCCTTCCCCTGCCGAGCTTGCCGCAACGCATGAGCCGTTCTTCCGCCTGATCCGTGAGGCGCGTCCCGACCTGCCGATCATCATGATGACCCGTCCCGATTTCGGCTGTGACGACGCGGCAGAACGCCGTCCGATCGTCCGCAGAACCTACGAAAACGCACTTGCTGCAGGCGACCGTCTGGTACGCTTCATCGACGGCGGCACGTTCTTCCCGCCCGCACTCGTCCGCGACTGTTCCACCGACTGCTGCCATCCCAACGATATGGGCTTCCATTACATGGCAGAGGCTGTTGCTCCGCATATTCTCGATTTTCTGGAGATGGGATATCTGTAAGCACGCCCTTATCCCACAGCAATTTTTCACGTCTGATAGCGAATTCTCCCGTTCCCCTCTTGCATTTCCTGTCAGTATATGGTATAATGTTATATCAAAAAAATCTTCACACCATGATTGGAGGATCTTTCCATGAAACGCAATGCCATTTCCGCGATTCTGCTCTGCTCGCTGCTCGCCGCATCCGTGGTTTCCTGCGCATCCGGTGAGGCAGGTACGACTGACACCAATGCGCCCGATACCGCCGGCACCGATACTGCTCCCGTGACCGAAGCTGTCACCGAAGACCCCGCACTGAAGGATTCCCTGCCCGAGGCTGACCTTGCCGGTGCACCGTTCCGCATGACCATTTTCGGCACGGATCTCAACCGTCCGCAGACGTATGTTGACGCACAGGACGGCAACATCGTCAACGACGCGGTTTACTCCAAGATCCGCACCGTTGAGGAACGCTTCAATGTCGATATCGTTCTGACAGAGATGAGCTTCCAGGAAGAAAACCACGTCGATTCGCTCAAGCAGGCGATTCTTGCCGGCGATGATTCCACCGACCTCGCACAGGGTCACGACGTCAATATGGCAAACGCCGCCATGGAAGGTCTGTTCGTCAATGCCTACGACATTCCGCACCTCGACTTCTCCAAGCCCTGGTGGCCTGCCGCAACGACCGAATCGATGACCGTTGCCGGTCAGATGTACCTGATGTGCAACAACATCGGCTACAACAACCTCGCCCAGACGCGCGTCATGTACTTCAACAAGAACCTGATGAAGGACCTCGACATGGAGATGCCGTATCAGCAGGTTTACGACGGCACATGGACGCTTGATGCCATGAACGGCATGACCAAGCAGGCATACCGCGACCTCAACGGCAACGGTGAAATCGATACCGCCGACCAGTTCGGTTACGTCAGCATGCCGTACTACTACGGTATCTTCGAGCCGTTCCGCGTCGAACCGTACCGCAAGGATGCCGACGGCAATCTGTACTACGAAGTGTATCTCGAACGCACAACGCAGGTCGTCGAAAAGATGTATGATATGATCTTCGGTGAGGGCGGCTTCCTCTATCCGTCCAAGGATCCCGACTATCAGGATCAGGTGCTGAACCTCTTCTGCGAGGGTCGTTCCCTGTTCTTCTACGGTCCGCTCGAAAACGCAGCAAAGAATTTCTCTGCGGCAAACGACCTGTCCTACGGTATTCTGCCGATGCCCAAGCTGGAAGCCTCCGAGGACGGCTACTACGGCGCGGCATTTGACCGTCCGTTCGTCGTTCCGACCACGGCTGAGGGCAACCTTGACAACATCGGTCTGGTCATCGAAGCGCTGAACGCCGAGGGTTATAAGCAGGTTCTCCCCGCTTACTATGAAATCGCCATGAAGACCCGTTATGCTGAGCAGACCGACGACGCAAAGATGATCGATCTCGTCCACGACAACGTCATCATTTCCTTTACCTACATCCACGACAACTACACGAGTATCTACGGCAAGATGCTTTGGGAGCTGTTCAACAAGTCCACCCCGTCCAACGACGTCGCATCCTGGTGCGCAAAGAACGAAAAGTCCCAGATCAAGCGTGTCGAAAAGCTCATGCAGTCGTTTACGCGCGAGTGAGTCATTTGTGCGTTTTGAGATTTGATGCAGTTTGTGGGTGACGCAGGCACTTTTCTATGTCTGTATGGACGGCTATCAGCCGTCCGAAACGCCGCATTTCGATGTTGCCTGCGGTTGGAAATGTCAATACATCATGATTGATTCGCGTATGTTTCACCCATAAACAGGAGTGACGCTTCATGTGGCGGACGACCACTGGTCGTCCCTACAGGCTCCTTGAAGCCGTCATCTCCTTGATTACCCTTTCTCAAAAAATTTCCCCGATCCCGGCAGAAACACCGCGGATCGGGGTTGTTTTATCTGATTCAAATACCGAGAATCGCACGCAGCCGTTCAATCGTCTCCTTCGGACATTCCTCCGTCTCCGCAAGGGCAAACGGCACACCGAGCTTTTGATACTTCTCGACGCACAGCTTTTTGAATGGGAGAAGCTCGATTTTCTTCACGTGCTTGTAGTCTGCGGCGATCACACCGAGTGCGCGGATGTGCTCTTCCCCGTCGGTCATGCCGGGCACAACCACATGGCGCACCCAGACCTCGCATCCCGCATCCCCGCACGCCGACAGAAACGAACGTGTCGCGGACAGCGATGTCCCAAAGACCGTGCGGCAAAACTCCGCATCCGTGTGCTTGATGTCGCACAGAACGGTATCGGTATGTGCGAGCACCGCGCGGACACCGTCGTCCGGCTCCATACCGGCTGTGTCAAGGCAGGTAGAGATGCCGCGGCGGTGACATTCGGCAAAAAATTCTGCCAGCGCCGCTCTCTGCATAAGCGGTTCTCCGCCCGACACAGTAACACCGCCCCGGGTGGTGTGGCAGCCCGATTCTCCGAAGTACGTCTTGTACCGTTCCACACGGTCACAAAGTGCTGTTACGGAATATTCCGTGCCGCCCACAAACGGCTTGGTATCGGGATTGTGGCAGTACGGACAGCGGTACGGACAGCCCTGCAAAAAGATGACATAGCGCAATCCCGGACCGTCGACGGCGCCGAGGGATTGGAAGGAGTGGACAAATAAAGAAGAGGGAGAGATAGACATAGAGCTCCTTTAACTTGAAAAATGAGAAATTAGAAATGAGAAATGAGAAATTGAATTTACTTGTCGGAAACTGCGTTTCCGACAGAAACAATTCCTCATTTCTGACTTGAATTTCAAATTTCTGATTGGCAATTACAGAAAATTACATTTTTTTAGTGATTGCTGTAAGGATGGAAAGTAATTCTTTGATATCACGGTCAATGTCAGAATATTCTTTTTCTGTCAAATAATCTGTTTTATAGAGAAGTCTCAACCAATAATCGGTTTCATTGGCTTCTTTATAAGAAATATACATCTTTGCCAGAAAATCAGCGCGGCTTTGTGCCTTTTGAGCTTCACATATATTGGCTCCGATCGAAGTTCCCGCCCGAAGAAGCTACTTTGACAGAACATACTCCCGTTTTTGCTCCGACAGATACTTATACAAATGCACAATCCGAATCGCAAATGCAAAGCTCTTCTCTTCAACGATATTCTCTTTCATACGATGATTATATATAATGAGAAATTAGAAATTAGAAATGAACAATAAGAAAATTTTCTTCCCCTATCTTGTTCTCATTATTTCGTAATTTCAATTTCCAAATTCAACTGTTCAATTTCTAATTTCTCATTTCTAATTTCTAATTAAAAATGTTTCTCATTTCTAATTTCTAATTCGTTTACATTTCTCCGTGGAACGTTCTCGCAATCACTTCCTTCTGCTGTTCCTTGGACAGGCGGTGGAAGTTGACGGCATAACCGGAGACACGAATGGTCAGATTGGGGTACTTTTCGGGATGCTCGGAGGCATCGATGAGCATATCGCGGTTGAAGACGTTGACATTGATGTGCTGAGCGCCCTGACCGAAGTAGCCGTCGATGATCTGGCAGAGATTGCCGTGTCTCGTTTCATCGTCGTGACCGAGTGCCTGCGGAATGATGCAGAACGTATTGGAGATACCGTCCTTGCAGACGTCGTACGACAGCTTTGCAACGGAGTTGAGGGATGCCAGTGCACCGGAAGCATCACGTCCGTGCATCGGGTTCGCACCGGGCGCAAACGGCTCGCCTGCACGTCTGCCGTCGGGCGTGTTGCCGGTCTTCTTGCCGTAGACGACGTTGGAGGTGATCGTCAGAATCGACAGCGTGTGTTCGGCATCGCGGTAGGTCGGGATCGCCTTGAGTGCCGCGAAGAACTTTTCAACCTGTTCGACAGCAATGGCGTCCGCACGGTCGTCGTCGTTGCCGTACTTGGGGAAGTCGCCCGTCGTTTCAAAGTCGGTGATCAGACCCGTTTCGTCACGAATGACGCGAACGTTTGCATACTTGATTGCAGACAGAGAGTCGGCAAGAACCGACAGACCCGCCGCACCGAACGCCATATAACGGTGGACATCGGTGTCGTGCAGTGCCATCTGGATCTTTTCATATGCATACTTGTCATGCATGTAATGGATCATGTTCATTGCCTTGACGTACGTTTCGGCAAGCCACGGACGGTATTCGTCCATCAGCGCACATGCCGTTTCATAGTCGAGGATTTCGCCCTCAAAGCGCTTGCCTGCCGGTGCAATCTGCGTACCGCTCTTCTCGTCACGTCCGCCGTTGAGTGCGAGCAGCAAAAGCTTGACGAGATTTGCACGTGCACCGAAGAACTGCATATCCTTGCCCACACGCATCGCGGAGACACAGCAGGCAATCGCGTAGTCGTCGCCGTAGACCGGGCGCATGACATCGTCGTTTTCGTACTGGATGGAGTCGGTATCGCAGGAGACCTTTGCGGCGTAGCGGCGGAAGCCATCGGGCAGATCTTTCGACCAAAGGACGGTCAGGTTCGGCTCGGCAGAGGGATTGAGGTTGTAAAGCGTATGCAGAATACGGAAAGAAGACTTGGTGACGAGCGTTCTGCCGTCAACACCCATACCGCCGATCGCTTCGGTGATCCACATCGGGTCGCCCGCAAACAGCTCGTTGTATTCGGGTGTACGCAGATGACGTGCCATGCGAAGCTTCAGAACGAAGTCATCGATGAATTCCTGAATCTGTGCTTCGGTATAAACACCTGCGGCGAGGTCGCGTTCAAAATAGATATCGAGGAACGTCATCGTGCGTCCAAGGCTCATTGCCGCGCCGTTCTGCTCCTTGATCGCGCCGAGGTAGCCGAAATACAGCCACTGAACGGCTTCACGGGAGTCCTTTGCGGGGACGGAGATGTCGTATCCGTACTGGGATGCCATCACCTTGAGCTTTTCAAGGAACGCAATCTGCTGGTAAAGCTCCTCCAGACGGCGGATATCGTCGGCGAGGACATTGAACGATGCAAGCGCTGCCTTGTCCTTTTTCTTTTCTTCAATCAGGCGGTCAACGCCGTACAGTGCGACGCGGCGGTAGTCACCGATGATGCGTCCGCGGCCGTATGCGTCGGGCAGACCTGTGATGATGCCGGTGTGACGAGCGGCACGGATGGCGTCGTTGTAGACACGGAACACGCCGTCATTGTGGGTCGTGCGGTAGTGGAACTCCTGCTCGACCTTCTGCGACAGCTCATAGCCGTATGCCTTGCACGCCTTGCGGGTCATGTTGATGCCGCCGAACGGATTGACCGCACGCTTGAGCGGCTTGTCCGTCTGCAGACCGACGATGATTTCGTTTTCTTTGTCAAGATAGCCGGGTGCGAAGTTGCACAGGGACGCAACCGTCTCGGTATCGATATCAAGGACACCGCCCTTTGCGTGCTCTTCTGCGAGCAGGGCTTCAAACTTCTTGTTGAGTGCGCGGGTTCTGTCCGTTGCGGGAGCAAGGAACGAAGCGTCACCTTCATAGGGCGTATAGTTCTTCTGGATAAAGTCGCGGACGTTGATCTCGTTCTGCCAGTCGCCGCCGTGAAATCCCAGCCATTGTTCTGCTTTCATGGTCATATGGTATCCTTTCTTACAGTAGTATGTTATCATGATGAGGGTTTGTTGAATTTTTGACAGCAAAAAAGGGCATCCACACCGGTATACGGATGTGTTGCCCAGACGAAGCGACTCCAAATCTTGCCTCACTGCGGTTGATTCCGCCGCGGCGTTCTGCCGTATTCCGTCAGAACTGCCGATTTTCGTCAGAGGCGTTTGAATGTTATAAAGGCGATTGCCTTGTTTTGCTGTGACCATATTATACCACATTTTGCGCTCGGTGTCAATGCGTGTGCCGTATTTTGAAAAAGTCTGTAATATCCATAAAAAATCAGAAGATTTTCGCCGCACCTTTTATATTTTTCACCCAAATCGCTGACAGGAATTTCACAAAATAGCAGAAATGTATTGCAGAAAGACACAAGATGTGGTATAATGGAATGAGAAATCAGGGGTTAGGAATTAGAAATTAGAAATGAGAAATGAGAAATGAGAAATTGGCTGCGGTTGGAAGGCTACGGCGACGGGCGCACTCCGCATCCAAGCCTTCCCCTGGGGGAAGGTGTCACCGCAGGTGACGGATGAGGGTCATAAGCGTGGTATCCAACCCTCATCCTGTCACCCGAAGATACCTGCGGCATCTTCATGGAGAAACCTTTGATTTCTCCGGACACCATTCTCCCAGGGAAAGTTTTTGAGGGTGCGCACATCACCTTATCCTTCAACCAAACCAAATTCTAATCTCCAATTTCTAATTTCTCATTTCTAATTTCTCATTTCTCATTTCCAATTTCCAATCCCAGTTTCTCATTACACGAAAGCGAGGTTTCCCTTTTGCAGTTTCTTTACTTGTTAGAACGTATTCGCACCCTTCCCGCCGATCTCTTTTTCTCGGCTGTGACGTATCTCGGAGATGAGGCGGCGTTTCTCTGCGCGGTGCTGGTCATTTTCTGGTGCGTGGACAAAACCGCGGGGTATTACCTCGCCGCCATCGGGTTTTCGGGCACAGCCTGCAATCAGATGCTCAAGATGACGTTCCGCATTCCGCGACCGTGGGAGCTCGATCCCGTGTTCACCATCGTAGAAAACGCGCGTGCGGCGGCAACGGGATATTCGTTTCCGTCCGGGCATACGCAGAACGCCGTCGGCATCTGGGGTGCTCTGGCACTGACGCGGCGGGAGAGATGGGTGCGTGCACTTTGCCTCTTTGCCGTTGTCTGCGTGCCGCTCTCACGCATGTACCTCGGTGTGCATACGCCGCTGGATGTCGGTGTGTCGACCGTGCTTGCCATCCTTCTGATTGGACTGTATCTGCCGCTGTACCGCCGCGCAAAGGACTCTGCGTCAGCACTTCTGCTCCTGCTCCTCCCCTCCGTCCTGCTCGGCATCATCGCGCTTGTGTACTTCACCTGCGCTTCCTTCCCCGCCGACGCACAGGACCATCTGCTTCACGCGTCCGAAAACCTCGCCAAGCTGACAGGAGCCGCCGCCGCCATGCTTCTCACCGCATGGATCGACGCAAAATACCTGCACTTTGATACCCACGCACCGCTCTTGGGACAAGTCCTCAAAACCGTGCTCGGCATTGCGCTCGTCCTATGTGTCAGAGCGGTTTTGAAGCCGGTCTTTGCCCTGTTTCTGCCGCAGATGACAGCCGATTTTCTCCGATATTTCCTCACCGTCGCCGCCGCAGGCATCCTCTGGCCGATGACGTTCCCGCGGTTTGCGAAGATAGGAAATCTTCAACCATAACCAATTTCTCATTCCTAATTTCTAATTTCTCATTGACAAAAGGATTCACCATGACCAACACCACACCGAAATTTTACTTCGCGCCGCTGGAAGGCGTGACCGACCGATTTCTCCGTGCCATTCATGCAAAGCTGTTTTCCGACAGCGCACCCGATGCATATTTTGCGCCGTTTTTCACCCCGACCATCGATTCCCCGATCACCGACCGCGACAGAGCCGCCGTCCTGCCCGCAAACAACGCCGGTGTTCCGCTGATCCCGCAGATCATGAGCAACACGCCCGAGACGTTTCTCTGCGGTGCGCGCGAGCTCTATGACATGGGATACCGTACAGTCAACCTCAATCTCGGATGTCCATCGGGTACGGTGACCGCACGGGGACGCGGCGCGGGATTTCTCTCCGACCCCGATGCGCTTGACCGCTTCTTTGACGGCGTTTTCTCCGATCTGCTCTTTTCTCCGCACGGAGGAGGCATGACGCTGTCCGTCAAGACAAGACTCGGCGTCTTTTCCCCCGATGAGTTTCACGACATTCTGCCCGTCTACAACTGCTATCCGATCCATGAGCTGATTCTTCACCCGCGCGTGCGAAAGGAAATGTACAAGGGCGACGTGCATACCGACATGACCGTTTATACCGATCAGAACACCGCCCTGCCCCTCTGCGTCAACGGCGATCTGTTCACCGTGTCCGATCTTGCCGACATCTCCTCCGCCCTCGGTCATACGCCGCACGCGATCATGCTCGGACGCGGCGCTGTGTCAAACCCGATGCTCTTTGCCCAGGGACGCGCGTATTTTGCGGGCGAATCCGTTCCGCCGACCGATAAGGGGCGCATCTATGCCTTTTACGAAGCACTGCGAGAGGATGCCGTTTCGCGCCTGTCGGGTGAACGCCATGTGCTGTTCCGCATGAAGGAGCTGTTCGCCTACTGGATCATCCTCTTTGCCGACGCGGAATCCCACCGCCGCCGTCTGCGCAAAGCCGCAACTCTCGCCGAGTTCCGCACCGCGGCAGAGAGCTTGTTTGCCGACTGTGAGCTGTACCCCGACGCGGGGTTTGTGGGGAATGCGAAGATGAATGGGTAGGCAGCAAAGGAAATAAGAAAGGATAAAGAGAAAAGAAGAAATCATCAATATTTCACAAAATGAAAATTCCGAAACCAATGAATTTCTTCTTTTTTCATTTTTATTTTATCTTTATTCTTTATTATATCTTGCATTTCTCCCCCGTTCATGATATAATAAATCCAACATCTTATATCCTGAAAGGAGTATACCACTATGAAATTCTCAGCAGCAGGCGGATGGTTCGGCGGTGACTGGTACGAAAACGTACGGCTCGGTGCCAAGTACGGCTTTTCTGCAGTTGAACAGCTCGGCTGGAATCACCTCGATCTCGACCGCGCACGTGCGACCCTTGATGACAACGGCATCACCTCGACCTGTATCGTCATCCAGTCCAAGGAGCATCCCGAATATGCCGAACAGATGGCATGGACACACGGTATGGTTTATGAGGACACCCGCGACATCTTCATCGCATCCTTCCGCGAATCCGTTGCGGCAGCAAAGAAGATGAACGTTCCCAACATCTGCGCGACGGTCGGTAACCGCCGTTTCGATGTTTCCGATGAGGAACAGTTTGAAACCTGTGTCAAGACGCTGAAGGCGATCTCTCACATCGCCGAGGAAGAAGGCATCATGATCGTCCTTGAGCCGCTCAACATCCTCGTCAACCACATGGGCTTCTATCTGGTCACGACCGAGCAGGCAGTCAAGATGATCAAGGCTGTCGACTCCCCCAACTGTAAGATCCTGTTTGATATTTATCATCAGCAGATCTCCGAGGGCAACGTCATCCGTAATGCGACCGAGAATATCGATCTGATCGGTCATTTCCACATCGGCGACAACCCCGGCAGACGCGAACCCGGCACCGGTGAAATCAACTACGACAATGTCTTCCGTGCCATCCGCGATGCAGGCTATAACCGCTATCTCGCGTTCGAGTGCGGCAGATCTGTTCCGCTGCCCGAGCTGTGCGTGAATATGCACAATCTCATCGACAAGTACGATGTGAAATAAACAAACAGCAAAATCCAAATGAATTTTCAAGGCAGGCTGTCCGATTCCGTACAGGAGGACATGTCTGCCTTTTGTTTTCACCGTGCATCCAATTGATGATATCGACGATATGAGTAAATTTCTGATTTCCCAATTCTAATTTCCCGTAATATATTGTTTTTCACGACAAGTTGTGGTATACTAATGAAAGAAATCCAAAACAGGAGTGTACATGACATGAAGCTCGCATTTTTCGATGCCAAGCCCTACGACAAACCCGCCTTTGACCGATATGCCGCAGATGCGGGCATCAAAATCAAATACTACGAAACCAAGCTCAACGAAGATACGGTCGAGCTTGCAACGGGAGCCGACGCTGTCTGCGTATTCGTCAACGATACGGTCAACCGTGAGGTCATCGACCGTCTGTACGAACTCGGCGTAAAGACGGTTGCTCTGCGCTGTGCCGGCTTCAACAACGTCGACATCAAGCATGCGGCAGGCAAAATCCGTGTCGTGCGTGTACCCGCGTACTCACCGTATGCCGTTGCCGAGCACGCCATTGCCCTGCTGCTCACCTCCATCCGCCGCATCCACAAGGCGTATATCCGTACCCGCGACTTCAATTTCAGCTTAAATGGCATGACCGGCTTTGATCTGCACGGCAAGACGGTCGGTGTCATCGGCACGGGACGCATCGGACGTGTCTTTATCGACATCTGTCTTGGCTTCGGCATGAAGGTCCTCGCCTATGACAAGTTTCCCGCAGAAGGTCTTGACAACGGCGATACGGTACGCTATGTCTCGACCGAGGAGCTGTTTGCAAAATCCGATATCATTTCCCTGCACTGTCCTCTGACCGAGGAAACCTATCACATCATCAATGAGCAGTCCCTTTCCGCATGCAAACGCGGTGTTGTGCTCATCAATACTTCCCGCGGTGCGCTCGTCGATGCGGAAGCACTGCTGTCCGCCATCAAGGCACGGCAGGTCGGCGCGGCATGTCTGGACGTCTACGAGGAAGAATCCGATCTGTTCTTTGAGGACAATTCCGGACATATTCTTGAGGACGATACCCTTGCGCGTCTGATCTCGATGCCCAATGTCATTGTGTCTTCGCATCAGGCATTTCTGACCGAGGAGGCACTTTCCAATATCGCAGAGACAACGGTGGAGAATCTTTTGGCACTTGAATCATCCGGTTCTTCCGAAAATGAAGTGCTGCCGAAGGGTTGATAAATAAACCTCAAATACCCTGTAGGGCGGGGGCTTGCTCCCGCCGTATTGGGCGCACAGCATAACAAATTCGCACATCCAATTGTAGGAAACGATATTTTCTATCGATTATGGAATACAGAAACCGAAAACATCCCCGCTGTTCATCTTTTGATTATAGCAACAGCGGCGCATACTTTATAACAATTTGTACTAAAGATAAAAAACAGCTGTTTTCTTATATAGAAAAACAGCCTGACCAATTACCCACAATAAAATTGAAACCTTGCGGTGAAATTTTCAACAGCAGCTTCTGCTTCTGGAAGACCGATATCCTCACGTGAAAATAGCACGTTATGTCATCATGCCGGAGCATATTCACATTCTTCTGCATCTGAAAAGCAAATCTGCTGAAGAACAGGATGCCAATCTATCACGTGCTGATTTGAATTCTGTCATTTGAACCTTCAAATCCCTGACAGTCCGAATGATAAAAAAACAGTTTCCTGAAATCGAATCGGTTTTTCAGACATCCTTTTTTGAACATATTATCAGGAATCCGAATGATTACCGGGAAACAGAATATTATATTGTGAATAATCCGGTACGACGTTATTATAAAACTTGAACTGTTAATAACGGCGGGAGCAAGCCCCCGCCCTACAGAAAATTTAATACACCATCACCCGAAAGGAGACCCCACCATGGAAACCATCCGCAAAATTGACATGCACGCCCACGTATCCGCTTACCCGACGCTGACACCGAAGTCCCGTTACAACGGTGAGACGTATCCGTCGGCAGAACAGCTGATTGCAATGTACGACAAGCTTGACATCGAATACGGTGTCCTGCTGCCGATCAACTGCCCGACCTCGATGCTGTTCACCTCCACCCCCGAATCTTACAAGGTCATTGCCGACGAACATCCCGACCGCTTTGTCTGGTTCTGCAACGTAGACCCCAGACAGATGGACAACACCCCGAATGCCGACCTGTCCTACCTGCTCATGCACTACAAGAACCTCGGCGCGCGCGGTCTTGGCGAGCTGACCCCCAATATGTACGCAGATGACCCGTTCATGGACAACCTGTTCCACCACCTCGAAGAATGCGATATGCCGGTGCTGTTCCACATCTCGCCCTTCCTCGGTCATCAGTACGGCATCGTTGACGACCTGCACCTGCCCAGACTCGAAAAGATGATCAAGAAGCATCCGCGCCTGAAGTTCATCGGTCACTCCCAGCCGTTCTGGGCTGAGATCTCCGCTGATCTGAAGGAAGAGGAGCGCAACGGCTACCCGCAGGGCAAGGTCACAGACGGTACTCTCGCGCGTCTGCTCCGTACCTATGACAACCTCTACTGCGACTATTCCGCCGGCTCCGGCATGAACTCCATGCGCCGTGACCCCGAATATGCCGCAAAGTTTATGGAAGAATTCCAGGATCGCCTGATGTGGGGCTGCGACATCTGCGCTCCGTCCAACACCCATCCGTTTGAATTCCGCGATTTCATGGACGGCATGAGAGCAAGCGGCGCGATCTCCGAGACCGTTTACTACAAGATCGCAAGAGGAAATGCGGAGAAGCTGTTGAAGCTGTAACAAAACAGGTAACCTCTAAAAATCCAACAACATAATAGTTCCAATTATAAAAACATCATCAAATGATTGTTCACAATTTATTTACAGTATATATATTTATTTGTGTGTGGTATAATGAAAACAGAATCGCAAAATGAACTCTTTCATAACATAATTTTAGAGGTACCAACAATGAAATCTAAAAAAATCCTGTCACTTTTATCAGCCGCCCTGCTGCTCGCCTCCTGTTCGGGTACCGGCGAATCCACGGTTGTGACGGAATCCGCACCCGATGCGATACCGACAGAACCCGAAAGCGTTGCCGCCGACACATCCCATTTGGCGGATTCGCTTCCCGACGATCTCGATTTCGGCGGACGGCGGTTCGGCGTGTATGCCTATGAAGAAGCGGCAAAATACGCCGCAGGTCTGGAAGATGCCGCAGGTGATATCGTCAACGACGCGGTTGTCGCACGCAATCTTGCGGTTGAAGAACGGCTGAATGTCAAGCTCGATCAGATTTCCCAGCCAAACGGCAGTATTTCCAAGATCTCATCGCTTCTGATGGCGGGTGACACGGAATACGATCTGTTTGTCGCATATCAGTATGAGCTGGCTCCGCTGATTGCCAAGGGCGGACTTTACAATCTGTACGATCTGGAACACGTCGATTTTTCCCGTCCGTGGTGGTGGGAAGATTATATGTCTGAACTGGAACTGGGCAAGGATTCCCGCTATTTTGCAGTCGGCGATTACTTTATCCGCACGCTCATGTACGCACATACGGTATATTACAACAAAGCACTGTATGAAACATATGCCGATGATGCTGACGGATTGTATAACGCAGTTCTGGACGGCACATGGACCTATGAGAAAATGGCATCGATCGTCCGCGACAGCTATACCGATCTGAACAACAACGGCAAAACCGATGCCGATGACATGCTCGGCTACATCGCCTACCGCACGACAGGTACGGTTGACCCGTTTGTCTACAGCACAGATATCGCGTTCTGCCGCCGCACCGACGATGACAGCATTGCACTGACACTCCAACAGGACGATGCGGTTGTCCTTGCAGAACGTCTTGCCGCGTTCTTCTGGCAGCCCGGCAGTTTCACCGGCGTGGAATCGTCCAATGACGCAATCAATGTCTTTGCCGAGGGTCGTTCGATGTTCTGGTGCGCACATCTGAGCGGTGCAAAGTATCTTCGCGACATGGAGCAGGACTTCGGTATGATTCCGTACCCGAAATTCGATGAGGAGCAGGAGCAGTACCGCTCCCTCGTCCACGATGCGGCATCGATCGGCGCACTGAACGGTAATTCTGCAAATACAGATATGGCAGGTGCCATTCTGGAAGCATTGAATTCCGAGACCTACCGTTCCGTCACACCGGTATGGTATGAAACGGCAATGAAGATCAAGTATTCCCGCGATGATGTATCGTCACAGATGATTGATCTGATTCACGATACGATCACCACCAGCTTCATTTATGCATACAACTATGCACTGAACGGTGTCGGTATGGTCTACCGCGATCTCGTCACGGCAAAGTCATCGGACTATGTCTCCAAAGTAGAAAAACTTCGCCGCGGAGCGGAAAAAAAGCTTGAGGAGCTTTACGAAGCGTTCCACGAAAATTACTGATCCTGTAAGGAGTCCCTCATGAGACACGATATCCGTCTCGGCAATCTGCCGAACCTCTTTGTATTCCGCGACGGAACGCCCGTTGTCACGCTTGATGACTGGATGCGCCGCCGCGAGGAGCTGCTCTGTGATGCCATAGGCCTTGAATTTGACGGTATGCCGCCAAAGCCCGAATCCGTGCGCGTGGAGCATCTCGACGGACGTACCCGCGGTTATACGACCCATTACCGCATCCATTGCGGCACGAAGGAGCATCCGTTTACCTTCTGCATGACGGCGTATGTCCCGAACCAAAACGGAAAAATGCCCGTCGTTATTACGGGGGATGAGATGTATACCTCCTGCTTCAATGATGAAATCGTTGCCGAAGCACACAAGCGCGGTTATGCCGTTGTCAAGTTCACGCGTACCGAGCTTGCACCCGACTACGATGATACGGAATGGCAGTACGGCATTCATGCGCTCTACCCCGAGCATCGCTTCTCGACGATTTCCGCATGGGCATGGGGCTATCACCGCGTGCTCGATGCGCTGGAACAAACCGATTTCGCCGATATGCGCTACATTGCGGCAACGGGACATTCCCGCGGCGGTAAAACCGTTCTTCTTGCAGGTGCAACCGATCCCCGTATCCGCTATGTCAATCCCAACGGCTCCGGCACACACGGCTGCGGTGCGTACCGCTTCTTACAGCGTGAGGAGGCGGACTGCTATGCAACCAAGGAAAGCGAACCGCTGGACGTCATGTTCCGTGTCTTCTCCTTCTGGATGGGACAAGGTCTGCGCGACTACATCGGTCGTGAGGGAGAGCTTCCGCATGATTCGCACTTTATCAAGGCGCTCGTTTTCCCGCAGTGCCTGATCGAAACGAACGGCTACGGCGATATCTGGGCAAATCCGCGCGGTTCGTACTTATCCAACCTTGCCGCACGCGAGGTCTGGGCAAGATACGGCGAGGAACGCGGCTGTGTTTCCCACTACCGTATGGGCGGTCACGGTCATACCCCCGTTGATTTCAAAGCACTGTTTGACTACATGGATGCCGATATGGCGCATACTGCCCTGCCCGATGGCTTTGTCCGCGCACCGTATGACGATATGGAACCCATGCACGATTGGAAATAAATGAGTTCTGACAAAAAAAGAAAGCTGTTGCATGAATTTGCAGCAGCTTTTTCATTTATGTTTCCTTTTCCTGCTTTACGGAGAGAATCTCATTGACCGCCGATGCACCGAGGATCAGAATCCCGCCGAGCATCTGGACTGCGGTGATCGTCTCGCCGAGTACAAATACCGACAGCAGCACAGCGACGAGCGGATCGATGTACGAAAGCACCGCCGCTTCCTGTCCCGGGATGCCGCGCAGAGCAGCAAAATAGACGACATAAGCAGCACCCGTATGCAGAAATCCCACACAGAGCAATGCCGCCCAGCCGAGCTCCGACATCTCCGTCAGATGCACCCCGCCCGTGAGCATAACATACGGCATAAGGACAAGCGCCGCCGCAAGAAACTGCACCACCGTGCGCCGAATCGGATCGTCTGTTGTAAATTCGCGGTTTTGCCGCATCGAAAGCCCCTTGTTGATCAGTACAACTGCGGCATACAGACACGCCGCGCCAAGGCTCAGTACAATGCCGTGCAGATCCTTCTCCGACACGCGGACAGCGCCGGTCAGAAGGACCACGCCTGCCGTGCTGAGGACAAAGCAGATGATCCCGTGCACACCGATGCGTTCGCGGAACAGAATCGGCGACAGGACCGTCACCAGAATCGGCGCAAAATAATAACACAGTGTGGCCGTGGAGACCGTGGTATAGCGGTACGCCTCAAAGAGCAGAATCCAGTTGAACCCCATTGCCGCACCGGAAAGCCACAGAAGCGGATGTCCGAGCCGTTTGAAAAGCGGCGTGGATGCTCTGTTTTGCGGTGTTCGCCGCAGAAGGCGCAGAAGCAGGATGCCTTCCAGCAGTATGAGTGCAAGAATCGCGCGGTACAGCGCAATTTCGGCAGACGGAAGTCCGATCACGCGCACAAACAGTCCGATGGAGCCGAAGATGCCCATCGCACCGATCATACCGAGCCGCGCGGCACTGCGATTACGTATGTTCTTCACATCTTCCTCCTGTGGTATCCACACACAGCGACAGCTGATAAAGGCGCTTTGCTGATTCCAGCGCTGCCGCAAAGCCGTCTTCAAGACCGGATTTCCCGATGCCGCATTCCAGCGTCAGCATCCGCGAAAACAGCGGCGACCGTTTCAGACCGCGCACGGCATGTTCCCAGTTGACCGTACCCGTAAACGGCATCGCATGCAAGTCGTGAACACCGTCGTTGTCGTGAATGTGCATGGCAAGCAGGCGATCGGCATAAGCGTCAAGGAAGTCCTCGCCCGGGGAAAAGGCGTTTTCGTGTCCCGAGTCCCAGCAGAACCCGACATGTTTGCTGTCGATGTTGTCAAGCAGATACCGTACATATTCGGGATAGACGGAGTTTTCCAGCGCCAGATACACGCCGTACTTCTCTGCCGCCTCCGCCGCACGCAGATAGCGGGAAAGTCCGAGTGCAAAGCTGCCCGCCGGACGGTCATGTCCCCATGTGACGTGTGCAACGCCGACACGGATGCCAAGCGAGGCCATGTCGGAAAGCTCTTTTACAAGCCTGTCAATGACGGCATCTCCCGCCGCATCCTCCGACCAGACCGTTGTCATACCGTCACCCGTCAGATGGACATTTTCAATCGGCAGACCGTATTTTTCGCAAAGGCGCACTTGATTGTCCCACGATGTTTCCGTTGCGGCAAGCTCTGCCTCAAAATCAAGACATACCGCATCAAAACCGACCGAACGGATCGCGGCAATGCGGTCTTCAATCGGATATGCGGTTGTTACACCTGAATAGATAGAATAAAGCATGGACGGCTCTCCTGTCAACAAGATGGCAAAACCGCAATCTATGAAAAGACTGCGGCTTTCTGATTAAATTACAGTACCAGCGACGGTGCGGTATAAACTCTTGCCGCCAGCTCCTGATTGAGCATGTAAAGGCTTCTGGGGTCAGAGCCGTACAGCTCCATCTTGGAGATCAGATCGTTGGCGTTGGTTTCTTCCTCGCCCTGCTCCTTGACGAACCAGTCGAGGAACTGCATCGTGCGGAAGTCGCGGACCTCATATGCCGCCGCGTAAATGTCATTGATGAGCGAGGTGACGTAAAGCTCGTGCTCCAGACCTGCTTTGAGTACGTCCATGTCGCAGGTGAATTCCTTGTCGGGCTTTGCGATGGCATCGAGGGTGACATCCATGTTTTCGTTCTGCAGATAGGTGTAGAACAGCATTGCATGGTCGCGCTCCTCCTGCGCCTGAACCATATACCAGTTTGCAAATCCGTCAAGGCTCTTTGCCTTGAAGTAGTTGGAGAAGGACAGGTACAGGTAAGCGGAGTAGAATTCCTTATTGATCTGGGTATTGATCAGCTCGTGTACTTTTGCGTTCAGCATGATGAAATCTCCTTGTATTTAATTTATAATTGTTTTATAAAATAATGTTTTCGGCAGAATCGAATGTCTGATTGGCGCACAGCCAAAACCTTACTCCGTGAAAAAGCAGTACGCCAAAGGCATGACGGATGAGGGTCATTCACACGATCGGACTCGACGTGCATCCGATCAGAACTCCCCGACAATCGTGCCGTGATCTTCTTTCACCGGCACAAAAATCGGCGTTTCGAACCGATCTCCGACAGGGGTGTTCGGCGCGTGGATGGACAGATACATCTGCCCGTCCGTGTCATAGAACAGCATCCCGTGACCGCCCTCGTACTCGCCGGTCAGGTTCTTGGAAAACAGA
>JAFYTT010000428.1 GCA_017558715.1 Clostridia bacterium
ATTCCAAAGATAATTTCTTATCTCTAAAATAATTCGTACAATCTTTCGTCTGTTGTTCAATTTTCAAGGATCATCGGCTGATCGTTTGAAGCACTCGTTTGTACTTCTCGTCGACAGCTTATATATTATATCACACTCAAACCCGTTTGTCAATAGGTTTTTGAAAGTTTTTTGATTTTTTTATTTTTTCTTGACAAACCCCCACTTTTGTGCTATAACTTAACCAAACCGACATATGATACGCAAGTTTTGGAGACACTATATAATAATATGAAAATTCTTGTAGCAGGGTGCGGAAAAATCGGCACCACCATTCTCTCCTCTCTGACCGCAGAAGGTCATAACATCACAGCGCTTGACACAGATGCTGCTGTTATTACGGAAATCACCAATATCTATGACACAATGGGCGTCGTCGGAAATGCTGCCGACTGCGAAACGCTCGCCGAGGCCGGTGTCGAAAACGCCGATGTATTCGTTGCCGTAACCAACTCGGACGAACTGAATATGCTCTCCTGCTTTCTTGCACGCCGCATGGGCGCCAAGCATACTGTCGCACGTATCCGCA
The DNA here is from genome assembly GCA_017558715.1 of Clostridia bacterium. GTDB lineage: Bacteria > Bacillota > Clostridia > Oscillospirales > CAG-272 > RGIG3925. The sequence continues at coordinate 569 of JAFYTT010000428.1, forward strand.
ATCCCGAATACAATGACAACTCGCTTGGCTTCATGCGCCGAGAATTGTCCCTTTCCCTTGCCATCAATCCGGAAAAACAGGCGGCAAAAGAGCTTTACAACATGCTCAAGCTGCCGTCCGCCATCAAAGTCGAAACATTTTCCGGGCAGAACATGGAAATGGTCGAGGTGCGCCTGAAAAACGACTCGGGACTCGACGGTATGCGTCTGTCCGAGATGCGCATCAAATACAACCGCGCGAAGTTTCTGGTCTGTTTCGTCCAGCGCGACGAGGAAGTCTTCATTCCCGACGGTAATTTTGTGCTGAAAAGCGGCGATACCATCGGTCTGACCGCATCGCCCGCAGAAATTCAGAAGTTGCTGCGCGATCTCGGTCTGATGCAGAAGCAGGCGCGATCGGTTATGCTCCTCGGAGGTTCCCGCACGGCATATTATCTCGCCAAGCATCTGACCGACACCGGCACCGATGTCAAAATCATCGAGCGCGACGAACAGCACTGCGAAACGCTGAGCAATCTGCTCCCCAAGGCAGTCATCCTCTGCGGCGACGGCGCCAATCAGGAACTGCTCCTGGAAGAAGGACTGGCTTCCACCGATGCTTTTGTATCTCTGACAGGCATGGACGAGCAGAACATTCTGATTTCCATTTTTGCCGCCGCGCAGAAGGTGCCGAAGGTCATCACAAAAATCAACCGCTCCGAGCTTGAAGACATGGCAGACAAGCTGGGACTCGATTCCGTCATTGCACCGCGCCGGGCGATGTCCGATCTTCTGGTCAGTTATGTACGGGCGTTGTCCAATTCACGCGGCAGCCACATTGAAACGCTCTATCGACTCGCCGACGACAAGGCGGAAGCACTTGAATTTATCGTTTCCGCCGACGCACGGTGCATCGGTATCCCTCTGCGCCAGCTCCAGATCAAGCCCGGAATTCTGATCGCCGGCATCATCCGCCGCAACACACCGATCATCCCCACCGGTAACGACAGCATCCTTGCAGGTGACCGCGTCATCATTATCTCCGCAAAAGAGCGTTTGCAGGACCTGTCCGATATCCTGAAGGATTAACAGAGGAGCAGCGATATGAACCGTAAAATGGTATTTTTTACGACAGGACAGATCGTTCTGCTGGAAGCGGCACTGCTTTTGCTCCCGACACTTGTTTCCTTATTCTATAAAGAATCCTGCGCAAAGGAATTTCTGATTTCCGCGGTCATTGCGGCGGCGGTCGGACTTTTGTTTCTCGCTGTGACACATCCGAAAAACCGTGTCATCTATGCACGTGAAGGATTCCTCATCACAACGCTGTCATGGCTGCTTCTGTCCGCCATCGGCGCACTGCCGTTTTATCTGAGCGGAGAAATCCCTTCTTATATCGATGCGTTTTTCGAAACCGTCTCCGGCTTTACGACAACCGGCGCGTCAATTCTGCCGAACGTTGAAATTCTCAGCCGCGGACTGCTGTTCTGGCGCAGCTTCACACACTGGATCGGCGGCATGGGCGTACTCGTTCTGATGATGGCGATCATCCCGCCGTCCGAGGGCAATTCCGGCCGTTCCATCCACATCATGCGCGCAGAGATGCCCGGTCAATTAATTTCGGGCATCTTTGTTCATTTTGTAGTGCAGATTAAAACAATGGCACTCCGCCGGCGAGTTTGTCCAAAT
>JAFYTT010000045.1 GCA_017558715.1 Clostridia bacterium
CCGATGCCGTTGTCGTCTGCATCATCGACGGGTTCTGCCGACGGGGCGGGGATGGATATCTGCGGGACTGCCGTTCTTGCAGCGGTACCGACTGCGGCAAGCTTATCTTCAAGATCAGCAATGCGAGCCAGCAGCGCATCGGGAGACGTATCGAGATTGGCATCGCACATGCGGATCAGCGCCATTTCGACGGTGATGCGCGCCGGTGCGGTGTTTCTCTGCAGAACAGACAAGACCTCGTCCAAAATCCTTGTATGGTAAAGAATTGTTTCCATCGACATCCGACGTGCAAGCTCTCTCGGATACATCTGCTGTTTTTCAGGCAGATCGAGCAGCGGTGCGGGATCGGGGACGGACTTGATGACGAGCATATCGCGATAGAACGAAATCAGCGACTGCCAGAACACGCCGATATCGCGTGCCTGACGGTAAATCGTATCGATATGGGAAAAGATCGCATCCAGCTTGCGCTCGTAGATGGCTTTGACAACTGCGGCGGTTTCCTCAATGGGAGATGTACCGAGCAGTGCGGCGGCACTTTGTGCGGTGATGCCTTCTCCGTCTGCAGAAACGGCACCGGCACACAATTCCAGCATACCGATGGCATCGCGCATACCGCCCATGGCGAGCTTTGCGATCAGGTAGAGTGCATCCTCATCAATGGCAATCTGTTCCGCATCAGCAATGTGACGCAGACGATCGACGATGACAGGGGATGCGATGCGGCGGAAATCGTACCGCTGACAGCGGGACAGAATCGTCGCGGGGATTTTATGCATCTCGGTGGTTGCCAGAATAAAGACAATATGTTCCGGCGGTTCCTCCAATGTTTTCAGAAGCGCATTGAACGCCGACGTGGACAGCATGTGTACCTCGTCGATGATGAATACACGCTTTTTGCACTCGGACGGCGCATAAGCAACATCCTCGCGGATATCACGGATGTTGTCAACACCGTTGTTGGAGGCAGCGTCCATTTCGATGACATCGGTGATGGCACCGGACAGGATTCCGCGGCAGGTATCGCAGACACCGCACGGATTGCCGTTATCGGGATTTTCACAGTTGAGTGCTCTGGCAAGCAGCTTGGCACAGGTGGTTTTACCGGTACCGCGCGAACCGCAGAACAGGTATGCATGCGAGGTTTTTCCCTCAGCGACCTGATGGCGGAGAATGGAGGTGACATGTTCCTGACCGTATACGTCGTCAAAGGTCAGGGGACGCCATTTGCGGTAAAGCGTCTGATGCATGAAAGGTTCCTCCGTTTCTGTGAAAAAAGCAAGATGCAAAATAAGACCATACACCCAAAACTCGATGTTGACTCATGCGCGTCAATACAGCGGCTTCCTCGGGGCAGGCACCCTTGCAACACACCGAAACTTCTGCTTAATGCTGCTTGGTTCCCCACCTGACATGGTTCACAGCATCCGATTGCGCAAGACCCACCCGTCATTGAAAGTCAACTGTAAAGCGGACCACACGAGCCAAAACCTTATAAAAGGAAACCACCCCTGCTGTAGCGGATTGCAGGTACAAGGCACCGCTGACGCCCCGGCTGGTATGGCCTTATTTCATATCTTGCTTTACATCAATGATCGTCAAATACCCACACACAGGATTTGACACAATATATTATAACAGAAGTTTTCGATTTTTGCAAGAGGTAATACATACTTTTTTATAAAATTCACATCCCGGAAACAATTATTTGCAAAAACCTCTTTCAAAATGCGCCGGAATATGGTATAATACTGAAAGAATTGCTGACAATCCGTCCTTTTTGTGTGCAGAAACGGTCGGATGTGTTGGGAGGAGGCATCAGAATTGGAATTTTTGCTTGACAATCCGTATCATACGACGAATCCCGCACAGAGTGAGGCTGTCGGTGCGTCCTTTGCGCAGTATCTTCTGGAGCGTGAGCCGCACGGTGCGTTTGTTGCGATGTACGGCGATCTCGGCGCGGGAAAGACGGCATTTGTACGCGGTGCGGCAACGGCGATTGCACCCGATGCATATGTCCAAAGCCCGACATATACCGTTGTAAATGAATACCACGGCAAAAACGGATTGCTTTTTCACTTTGATATGTACCGCATCGATGATGAGGATTCGCTGGATTCCATCGGTTACTGGGATTATCTGGAACGCGGCGGGTACTGTTTTGTTGAATGGAGCGAAAAGATCCCGTTTGCATTGCCGGACGAATATTATCGGCTGGAAATCCGCAAGCATGCGGACGATGATAACGCAAGAACAATTACGATAACGAAGGAACATATATGAAAATTTTAGCCATTGATACTACTGCCGTGACTGCCGCCGCGGCGCTTGTGGAGGACGGTCACATTCTCGGCACCTATCAGCAGAACGGAACGCTGACCCATTCCGAAACCATGCTGAACATGGTCGAAAATCTGCTTGCAAATGCGCATACAACGGCGGATGATCTCGATCTGCTGGCTGTATCCGCGGGTCCCGGCTCGTTTACCGGTGTGCGCATCGGTGTTTCGATCATCAAAGGGCTGGCATTCGGCAAGAATATCCCGTGTGTGCCTGTATCTACGCTTGACGCGCTGGCGGAAAATCTGCGCCCGATGGCAGAGGCACTCGGACACGATTTTTATGTCTGCCCCGTCATGGACGCACGCCGTTCGCAGGTGTATACCGCGCTGTTCCTCTATGAAACGGATGCGGACGGAAATACCGTGAAAACCCGCGTTTGGGAGGACGATATGCTGTCGGCGGCAGAGCTGTCGGCGCATCTCTCGGCGCTGGAACTTCCCGTGCTGTTTGTCGGCGAGGGATGCCGCGTGACGCAGAGAGAGATTCATTTGCCGCACTGCAAGGAAGCGCCTGAGGCTGTACGTTATCAGAGCGGTGTTTCGGTCGCATCGGCGGCACGGGCTGTCTATGAAGCGGCAGAGGACAAATCGGTGTTTACTGATCTTGCGCTCAAACCGACCTATCTGCGTCCGTCGCAGGCAGAACGCGAACGCGCCGAAAAACAGGGTTGATGGGGTGTCGATATGAAGGTTTTACACGATATCCATACACACAACGTCTTTTCCGCATGCTGTGAGGACAAAACCGCGTCAACTGTGGCGTATCTTGAAAAAGAAGCTGCGCTCGGCATGAAGCTGTTTGGGCTGTCCAACCATCTATGGGATGAGCGGGTTCCCGGCGCATCGGGATGGTATAAAAACCAGCCGATTCTGAAAGCGGAGGAAGCAAAGCATGCGTTTTCTCTCGCCGCACCCGGACTGCGTGTCCTGTTCGGCTGTGAAACAGAATATTATGCCTGCCGTGATCTGCTCGGTATGTCGGAGGAGGGCGCGTCGCATTTTGACTACCTTCTGATTCCGCATTCGCATCTTCATATGAGAAACGAAGTCATGTCCGATTTCCCGGAAATTCTCGAAGCACGCGAAAAGGTGCGTCGGGATCTTGCGCAGAAGCTGCCGTATCTGCCGGAGAAAAATATCAACGCCATGGCATTATCGCTGCGGGAAGCGGATCTTGTCAAAATATTCCCGGAGCTTGAAATTGACGTTGTGCGCTATACCAATGAGGGAAATCTGCATACCTTCCGTGCCTTGCTTGCCAACCGCGATCTGCAGTCCCTGTGCGGAAAACTGCCGATTTCGATTGCACATTCTTTCTCTCCCTGCGGTGTTCCGCATGCGAAGAAAAATGAGTATCTTGCACATATCCGCGATGAGGATGCGGCGGAATGTTACCGTGCGGCGGCAAAGCTGGGGCTGTATATTGAGCTGAATGTCGGTGCGATTACCGAGGTTTCCTTTGATATGGAAAATAACCGCCTGATCGATCTGTACCGCATTGCAAAGGCAGAGGGCTGTCAGTTTACCTTCGGTACAGATTCCCATTCTGTAAAAGGATTGGAGCTGATTGCGTACGGTGACAAGGTTGCCGGGGCACTTGATTTGAAAAAGACCGACATTGCGGAATTTGTCCGTGATGGCGTGGAAGAATAAAAGGAGAATCATTATGAACAACATCAAACTTGCTATCGCCTGTGATCACGGCGGATACGATCTGAAAAAGGAGATCATCGCTTATTTTGAGAGCGAAGGCATCGCATACGAGGATTTCGGCTGCGATTCCACCGCTTCCTGATTATGCTGCGTTAGAAGAACAATTCTATGCAGGCGAAGATTTCTCAAATCGTTATTTCAAAGTTTCAGGAGAAATAATGACCATAGATGAAGAATCATTTGAGATTTCTTCCGATGAAGAGGATTCTTGGTATAAGATATACGGAGGAATTCCTGCTGAGTATCTTAATTACAATGCAACTGTGTATTGTGGTACATACGAGGCTCCTGAACTTGATTATTTCTTATCTATGAAAGATATAGAGTACGGTGAAATGAATATAGTTGAAATCTTTACAGAAGAAGATTTGGCTTCTATCAATCCTGACTCTACACAAACATA